>DATMZP010000058.1:0-3685 GCA_035573595.1 Hyphomicrobiaceae bacterium | reverse complement strand
TTGCCCTCGGCCTCCTTGTTGCCGTCGAGCAGGATTTCCTCGGGGCCACCGCCGCGTGGGCGCCGGCACACCCGCACGTACTGGCCGCCGGTGACGTAGCTCGTGAAATACTCGAAGCCGCCGTCAGGCGTCGGCACGGAGGCGTCGTCCTCCTTGATGCGCCCCTTCATCTCGGCGAACAGCTCCTCCTGCAGCAGCCTGGTGTCCGCCATGGCGGCGTCGGCGAAGGCATTCTCGGCCTCCAGATAGGTGCGGATGCCAGGGTCGAGCGCGCCGGGGTCGCGCATCACCTCCTGCCAGTTGCCGGCCCTCAACCAGGCGTATTCGTCAACCAGCTCGACGCCGTGGTGCACGCTGAAAGCGGGGCGCCGCTCGGCCACGGGCGGGCGGACGAGGGGGCGGTTGAGACCATGCATGTGGAACATTCCTTACTGAACGGACAGTGGACAGATGCCAGCACAGATTCTCGGCTTCGGCCTCGATTGCGCTTGCAACAAGCGCCCGGGCTTTTGCTGCCCTGAACGGGATCAGCCCCCCTCTCCGCCTCGCGGTCGATCCAGGCCCGACGTCGGAGGCGAGGGAGTCTGACCCCGCAAGGCAAGGTCAGCCATCGTCCGGCTTGAACCTGAGCGCCACGCCGTTGATGCAGTAGCGCCGGCCGGTGGTATCGCGGGGGCCGTCGGGAAAGACGTGGCCGAGGTGGCCGTCGCAGCGGGCGCAGCGCACCTCGGTCCGCTGCATGTAAAGGGAGCGGTCGTCGTGTTCGCTCAGGGCGTCCTTGGCAGCGGGCCGGTCGAAGCTCGGCCAGCCTGTTCCCGACTCGAACTTCGCCTCGGAGGCGAACAGCTCGGCCCCGCAGCCCGCGCATTGGAAGGTGCCCTTGCGCTTCTCGCGGTTGAGCGGCGACGTCCCTGGCCGCTCGGTGCCGTGTTGGCGCAGCACGTGGTATTGCTCGCGCGTCAGCTCGGCGCGCCAGCCGGCGTCGCTCTTCGTCACCTTGTCGGCGGTGGCCGCGGTGATCGAGTCGGGGTGGGTCTTGGACATGTGCTCTGCGGTTGTAGACGCCGCGCGAGGCTCGCGGGAACGGCGCACTGGGTAGAGGCGGCCGGCGGCCCCATTATGGCGGCAGCCGAGGCCGAGGGGGACTTCAAGTCTTCGTGTCTGAATCTGCCCAAATATGCCGCAACGCTCATCGGAAAGGCCTTGAATTCGTTAAAGGCCGGTAATCCCGCCTGGCCCGCACCGGCCATTGACCACGATGATCTGGTGCAGAAGCGCAATAGAAAGGACTAGTCTTTGACGAAACATGCGATTTATTGTGCTCAGCGACAAAAATCTAGTGATCTATTGTGGGTACAGCGTTGTAAACCCCCGCGCAATCGTGTAATCATTGGTGGCATCGGAGGCGTAGTCCGCCCAGGAGTCGCGCAAGAGTATGCGCGCTCCGGAAGGGCGGCTCTCGGCGCTGCGACCGGCCAGTAGATGGGGAGATGGCGGGAGATCGACTGATGGAAGAGGTCGCGAAGGCAAGTCTTGTTGCACTCACAGCCAATATCATCTCGGCCTACGTCAGTAACAACTCGGTCGGTCGAGAGGATATTCCTGGCATGATTGCGGACATCCACGAGGCCTTGAGCAGGGCCTCACAGAGGAACAGCAACATAGAGCGGGAGGAGCTGAAGCCGGCAGTTCCGCCTAAGAAATCGGTCCATGAGGACTATTTGATCTGCCTGGAAGATGGTAAGAAATTCAAGTCACTGAAGCGCCATCTGCGCACGCACTACAACCTGTCGCCCGAGGAATACAGAGAGAAGTGGGGGCTCCCCCACGATTATCCCATGGTGGCTCCCAACTATGCTGCCGCGAGAAGCCATCTCGCCAAGCAGATGGGCCTCGGCACGCGCAAGGAGAAGTAGGCGGCGCTGCCAGCGGGCTCGATCTTGGGCCAGCGGCCCAAGAGGGCCGCTCAGCGGAATACAAAGCCCGCCCCGGCCAAGGCCAGCCCGACCAGGATCAGGCCCAGGGCCACCACTTGGCCGCCCTGCGCCAGCATGTGGGCGGCGCCGGTGCCGGCCGCCCTGCTGGCCTTGCCCGTCCAGATGGGCTGCGACTGGATATCCCTGAGCTTGGCCTCGATGGCGGTGGGGCTTTCGGCCGTGCGCCGCTCGCGCAGCAGGGTCCACACGGAATCGAGCGCGGCGTCCTTGAGGTCGTAGCGGGACGCCCACCGGCGAGCGAGAATGCCAAGCAGGACCAGCACCGCACCGGCCAGCATCAGCCATCGACCCGGTCCCATCTCCAAGCGCCCTCCCAGGGTCGCGCGGGCAAAGCCCCCGCTGCCAACCTTTTGTATTTCGCTGCTTGCCCGGAAGCGAGGGGCAAGCCCTGTCCGACACAAAAGCTACTTCAACCTGACCGACACGCGGTCCGTCCGGCCCTTGGCATCGATGACCGAGAGGTGAAAGAAGCCACGGCGGCCGGCGGGCAGCTCGGCCTCGCGGCGACCGGAGTCGGAGACGAGCGGCTCGCCGTCCAGCAGCCAGGTGAGCGGCAGGACGCCGCCGTCGGCCTTGACGCGGACGCCATCGTCCTCGTCCACCTCGATCTCGGCCCGGTCCGGCGGGAAGGCAATGCGTGGCGCCGGCTCCGCGGTGCGGTCGCCGGCTGCGTCCGCGCCGCCGGGCGCTGCGCCCTCGCGGAAGCGCTTCAGCGGCGGGGGCAGCTCGCTGGTGCTGGCACGCAGCACGCCCGCGGGAGGCGGGGGCATGGGCGTGCGCTTGAGGGAGAGGCGGGCGAACGCGTCGAACAGCAGCGGCGCCGCGGAGGTGCGGCCGGTGAGGCCCGCCACCGCAGCGCCGTCGGCGCGGCCAACCCAGACGGCGACCACATGGCGGCCGTCGAAGCCCACCGACCAGGCGTCGCGGAAGCCATAGGAGGTACCGGTCTTGTAGCAGACCTGCCCGGCCTTGGCGTTGGCCGGCGGCAGGGCGCGGCACAGGATGTCCTGCACGTACCAGGCGGCCACCTCGGAGAGCAGCCGCTGGCCGCCGGCCGGGCCGCGCGGTGCAGCTACGTCGCGGCGATGGTGGAGGGGGACCGGCTCGCCGCCGCGGGCTATCGCCGCGTACAGCTGGGCCAGGTCGACCAGGCTGAGGCCCACGCCGCCGAGCGCCATGGCCAGCGACGGCTCGGCGCCCTTGGGCAGCACCGGCTCGACACCGGCCTGCTGCAGCCTCGCGTGCAGCCGCCCGGCGCCCACCGCCTCCAGCACCTTCACGGCCGGGATGTTGAGCGAATGGATCAGCGCCGCTCGGATGGTGACGGTGCCGTTCCACTCGCTGTCGAAGTTCTTAGGGATGTAGAGCCCGAAGCGGGCCGGCGCGTCCTCGATCAGCGTTGAGGGGTGGGCAAGGCCCAGCTCGAAGGCGAGACCGTAGACGATAGGCTTGAGGGTGGACCCCGGCGAGCGCAGCGCGGCCGCCATATCGATGCCGCCGAGGCGCTCCATGTCGAGCAGCCCCGGCGAGCCGACGTAGGCCAGGACCTCGCCGGTGCGGTGATCGACCGCCACCACCGCTGCCGACAGCCGGTTCTCCAGGGTTGCCGCGTAGTCGCGCACCAGCGCCTCGATGTTGGCCTGCGCCCGATGATCCAGGGTGAGGCGGTGCACCGTGCGGGTCGCGTT
>DATMZP010000057.1:0-13658 GCA_035573595.1 Hyphomicrobiaceae bacterium | reverse complement strand
GAGCCTTTTGCAGGGCTCGCCTCCTCCGAGATCAACGCCTTCATGGTGCTGATCCGCTCGCTGCGCACCGACGGACTGACCGTCGTCATCATCGAGCACACCATGCAGGCCATGGTCCGCCTCGTGGACCGCTTCGTGGTGCTCGACCACGGCGCCGTGTTGATGGAAGGCAGCCCCGAGCGCGTCACCCGCGATCCGCGCGTCATCGAGGCCTATCTCGGCAAGAAGTGGGCGGCTCATGCTCAAGGTTGAGGGCCTCAGTGCCGGCTACGGCGACCTGCCCGTGATCCGCGACGTCTCGATCGCCGTGGAGGAGGGCCAGTTCGTTTCCATCGTCGGCCCCAACGGCGCCGGCAAGACCACGCTGTTCAAGACCATCTCCGGCATCCTCGCGCCCAAGTCCGGCCGCATCTCCTTCGACGGCATCGATCTCGCCACCGTGGCCGCCGCGCGCCGCCCGCATCTCGGAATCGCCCACGTCCCGGAGGGCCGCCAGGTGTTCCCATCGCTCACGGTGATGGAGAACCTGGAGATGGGCGCCTTCACCGAGGCCGGCCGCCGCAACTGGAAGGCCAACATCGAGCGCATCCTCGCCTGGCTGCCCGTGCTGGCCGACCGCCGCTCGCAGCTCGCCGGCACGCTGTCGGGCGGCGAGCAGCAGATGGTGGCCGTGGGCCGCGGTCTCGCCTCCCACCCCAAACTGCTGATGCTCGACGAACCGTCGATGGGGCTCGCCCCCACCATCGCCGACTTCATCTTCGACAAGCTGATGGAGATCCGCCGCCAGACGAAGCTCACCATTCTGCTGGTGGAGCAGCGCGTCGCCGAGGCGCTGGAATCCGCCGACCACGGCTACGTCCTGGAGGCCGGCCGCGTCGTCCTGCAAGGCACCAGCCAGAGCCTCCGCGCCGACGATCGCGTGCGCCAGGCCTACCTCGGGCTGTGAGAGATGCTGAAGCCTCGCGCACTTGCCAACAAGCGAAAGACTGACACAAGGGAGGAGAAACCATGACGAAGAGCTCGTTCCTCAAGCTGATCCTCGCCGGGGTGGCGCTGCTGGCCGCCGTCCTGATCCTCATCGGTCCGCCGGCGCGGGCGCAGGCCCCGGGCGAGGTGAAGGTGGGGCTGCTCGTGCCCCTGTCCGGCCTCTACGCGCGGCCAGGCGCGGTGATGCGCATGGGCGCGGAGATGGCGATCGACCGCATCAATGCCCAGGGCGGCGTGAGCAAGCTGGGCGGCGCCAAGCTGAAGCTGGTGCTGCTCGATTCCGGCGATACCACCGAAAAGGCCAAGAACGCTGCCCAGCGCATGGTGGCGCAGGAGCCCGACCTGGTCGCCGCCTCCGGCTCCTACCTCAGCTCCTTCACCCTCGCCGTCACGGAGGTGACGGAGCGGGCCGGCCTCCCCGTGCTCACGCTCTCCTACTCCGACCTCATCACCGAGCGCGGCTTCAAGTACATCTTCCAGACCTCCGCGACGGCCGGCTCGCAGGCCGAGCAGGCGCTCCCGGTGATCGTCAAGGTCGCCACCTCCGCCTCGGGCGTGGCGCCCAAGAAGGTCGCCATCGTCACGGACAACACCGCCGCCTCCATCTCGTCCGTGAAGCCCATGAAGGAGCGCCTGCTGAAGGAGCTGGGCATCGAGCTGGTCGTGGACGAGACCTTCACTCCTCCGCTGGCCGACGCCACGCCCCTCGTCCAGAAGGTGCGCGCGGCACGGCCCGACATGCTGTTCTTCCTGCCGACCGTCATCTCCGACGCCAAGCTGGTGCTGGAGAAGATGAACGAGTTCGGCATGGGCCAGGGCCGGGTGCCCGTGATCTCGTTCGGCATCGCCATCGCCGAGCCCGACATGCTCCGCACCATGGCGCCGGAGCTTCTGCAGGGGGTCATGAGCGCCGTCGGCAGCTGGGGCTCCAAGGGCCACGAGGACCTGATGGCCGAGCTGAAGACCAAGTACAAGGAGCCGTGGATGACGCAGAACGCCATCTCCACCTACGCCGACATGTGGGTGATCAAGGAGGCGCTGGAGATCGCCGGCAAGGCCGACCGCGAGGCGGTGGCGCAGGCGCTCCGCACCATGGACGGCGGCCTGTCCAAGTTCTATCCGGGCGGTCTGATCAAATTCGACGGCAAGGGTCGCCGGGTCGACGCCGGCCTCACCATCATCCAGTGGCAGTCGGGCGTCCCGGTTACCGTGTACCCGCCGAATCTCGCCTTGGCCCAGGCGATCTGGTCGAAGAAGTAGCTGTCAACGGCGCCGCCCGGATCCCCTCTCCCCGCTTGCGGGGAGAGGTTCAGGGTGTGGGGCAGCCACGCGGGAAAGCCCATACGCGTGGGGCCTCGAAGTATCGCGCGTGCCTCGAAAAGAAGAGGCCGTTGATGGGTGAAAGCTCTTGGCCACCCCGTCGGAGAGGCGCCGCGCCCGCCCTTATCCCCACCCCCCTCAAGGCATTGCTACACTTCGCCCGTCGCCCAGCTGCCGCAGTGCTCTCCACCGGTGCCGGACAGCGAGGCGACCGGGGCGGCAGCCCCGCGCTCTTTGACATCGTGAAACATGCGCCGCCCTGGCGCGCCGCCACCGCGGCCGCCGCCAGGTCGCCCTACTCGGCGGCCTGCTTGAGGATGGGCGCCGCGGCCAGGACGTCGGCGTCCACGTGCATCTCGAACTTGGCGAAGTTGGTGCGGAACATATCGACGAGGGCGCGGGCCTGGGCGTCGTAGGCGGCCTTGTCGGTCCAGGTGTCGCGCGGGTTGAGGAAGGCGGGGTCCACGCCGGGCAATGCCAGCGGCACCTGGAAGCCGAACAGCGGGTCGGTCCGCATGGGCTGCGAGGCCAGCGTGCCGGAGAGCGCGGCGTCGAGGAGCGCGCGCGTGGCGGCGATGGGCATGCGCCGTCCAGTGCCGAACTTGCCGCCGGTCCAGCCGGTGTTGAGCAGCCAGCAGCTCACCCCGTGGCTGGCGATCAGCTCCCGCAGCATGTTGCCGTAGACGCTTGGGTGGCGCGGCATGAAGGGCGCGCCGAAGCAGGTGGAGAAAGTGGCCTGCGGCTCCTTGCCGAGGCCCTTCTCGGTGCCGGCCACCTTGGCGGTGTAGCCCGAGAGGAAATGGTACATCGCCTGGCTCGGGGAGAGTTTGGCAATCGGCGGCAGCACGCCGAAGGCGTCGGCGGCCAGCATGACGAGATTCTTCGGGTGCCCGGCCACGCCCGTCGGGCTGGCGTTGGGGATGAACTCCATCGGGTAGGCGGAGCGGGTGTTCTCGGTGAGACGGCCGTCGTCGTAGTCGGGAACCCGCGTCGCCGGATCGATGATGACGTTCTCCAGCACCGTGCTGAAGCGGTTGGTGGCGGCCCAGATGATGGGCTCGGCCTCGGCGGAGAGGCGGATGGTCTTGGCGTAGCAGCCGCCCTCGAAGTTGAAGATGCCGTCCGCCCCCCAGCCGTGCTCGTCGTCGCCCAAGAGCGTGCGCTTGGGATCGGACGAAAGCGTCGTTTTCCCGGTGCCGGAGAGACCGAAGAAGATGGCCGAGCGGCTGGCATCGTCGACGGCGGCCGAGCAGTGCATCGGCATCACGCCCGCCTCGGGCATCACGTAGTTCAAGTAGGTGAACACCGACTTCTTGGTCTCGCCGGCGTAGGAGGTGCCACCGATCAGCACCAGCTTCCTGGCGAAGTTGCAGGCGATCACCGTCTCGGTGCGCGCGCCGTGGCGCTTCGGGTCGGCACGGAAGGACGGCAGGTTGATGACCGTGAACCCAGGCGTGAAGGCGGCCTTCTCCGCCTCGGGCACCTTGCGCAGGAGGTGGCGGATGAAGAGCGCGTGCCAAGCGTACTCAAGATAGATGCGGGCGTTGAGGCGATGCTTCGGGCTGGCGCCGGCGCGCAGGTCCTCGACGAACAGCTGCCGCGTGGCGGCGTGCGCCTGGAAGTCCGCCCAGAGCACCTCGAAATGCTCAGGACTCATGGGCTTGTTGTTGTCCCACCAGATCACCGGATCGGTGGTGGCATCGCGGACGATGAACTTGTCCTGCACTGAACGGCCGGTGTGGACCCCTGTCTCCACCGCGAACGCGCCCGTGGATGTCAGGCGACCTTCGTCCAGGGCCAACGCCAGCTCGATCAGCTCGGCGTCGCTGGCGTTGCGTTTGGCCTTGGCCAGAAGATTCGATAAAAGGGCATCTGTCGTCATGTGCGGGCCGCTGCTCTTAGAAAAAGATGGGTATTTGCCATGCCGGCCTCGCGGCTGACAGGGCTGGATGTCCGGACCGCTGTGGAAAAGCGGAGGCGCGATTCTACACAACTCGGCGGCCCTTGTGGGAGTGAAACTCCCGACAGCGGCCGTCGTGTCTGTGCCTGCGAACGCCTGAGATCTTTTTTAGCGCAAGCGGGAAATCCGCCAGAAGCTTACCAAACGCCGCAGAGCTTGTGCTGCAGCGCAGCGAGAAAGACCGATGGCGGCGGACAGCGACCCCTGTGGGAACCGGATCCACGGTCCAGCCGGGCGGCCACGGGCGGCGCGACGATTGCGGATTCGCAGGCAAAATGGGCAAAAGCACCGCTGTCCGCACGCGACAACGCCGCTGCCGGAGAAATAATATTTCAGCGCGGCGACCGCATGCAGGCCCCATGCTGCGCCGCGCTCGGTTGCAATCGGCGGCGGGGGCGCGTAAGGATGGCGTAACTTGCACTGGTGGAGTGCAGCAGGCGCAAACCTCACTCCCGTCCCTGACATTGAGGGCGGGCCGCCTGCTGGGGGCTCACCAGGGAACCGGGGATCGACAGGTGTCGCGTTGTGATTGGGGACAAGCGCCGCGGCGGCGTGCCGGGGCTCTTGGCGCTCAGACCGGGCTATGCGTCAAATCGCAGGCCACGCCTCCTCGCGGGGCGTCGGTTGCGATGACAGGCTCGGGCGCGCGACCAACGGCCAGGGAAGCAGCATGAAAGAGAAGAGCACGATCGCCCTTGTCGATGACGAGCGCAACATCCTCACTTCGCTCAGCATCGCGCTGGAGGCCGAGGGCTACAAGGTGCGCACCTATTCCGACGGCGCCGCCGCGCTGGAGGCCTTGACCGAGGAGCCGGCGGAGCTCGCCATCCTCGACATCAAGATGCCCCGCATGGACGGCATGGAGCTGCTCCGCCGCCTGCGCCAGCAGACCGACATGCCAGTGATCTTCCTCACTTCCAAGGACGAGGAGATCGACGAGCTGTTCGGCCTCAAGATGGGCGCCGACGACTACATCACCAAGCCGTTCTCGCAGCGCCTGGTCGTGGAGCGCGTCAAGGCCGTGCTCCGCCGCTTCCAGCCGAAGGACCCGACCAGCGCCCCCACGGAGGCGGCGCGGGTGCTGGAGCGAGGCAAGCTGAAGCTCGATCCCGAGCGCCACACCTGCCACTGGGACAACAACCCCGTCATGCTCACCGTGACAGAGTTCCTGATCCTGCAGGCGCTGGCCACCCGGCCCGGGGTCGTCAAGACCCGCGACGCCCTGATGGACGCCGCCTACGACGACCAAGTCTACGTGGACGACCGCACCATCGACAGCCACATCAAGCGACTGCGTAAGAAATTCAAACAGGTCGATGACAACTTCGACGTGATCGAGACGCTCTACGGCGTCGGGTACCGCTTCAAGGAGGCGTAACAGCCCGGGGGCATGGCATGGCGATCCAGACGGGCGGTTGGCGTCCCGCCACCGGCGGGGCGGAGGGAGTAGCCCGGACGTTGGCGCGGATGTTGGCAATCCTGCGCCGCTACGCCGGCCTGTACGGCGGGCGCCTCCTGGAGGTCGCCCTGGCGGTGGGCCGCCGCGTCGGCCGCGACCTCTACCACTTCGTCACCCGCGGGCCACTGATCCGCCTCGTCTCCAAGACGCTGCTGCGCCGGATCATGTTTGCCAATCTGATCGGCCTCGCGGTGCTCCTGAGCGGCGTGTTCTACCTCGCCCAGTACCGTGCCGGCCTGATCGAGGCGCAGGGCGACGGCCTCAAGGTGCAGGGCGAGAGCTTCGCCTCGCTGATCGCCTTCAACGCCACGCGCGAAGAGGGCACCGGCCGCATTATCATCAACCCCGACATGCTCCCGGAGATCGAGGGCGCCAACAAGCTGATGCGCGACGAGGCGCTGGCGGCCATGCAGCTCTCCATCCGGCCGGAGCGCGTTGCCCCGCTGTTCACACGCCTGCCGGCCACCACCCGCGCCCGCGTCTACGGCACCGACGGCGTCCTCGTCGTGGACTCCGACCGGCTCTTGAAGAGCGGCCAGTTGACGGCCCACGACAGCACCGATCGCGCCGACCCGCGCGACGGCCGCCAGCGCGTCAAGACGGCCTGGACCCGCTTTATGGCGTGGCTGCAGCGCGGGCAGATCCCGGTCTACCGGGAGGTGGAGGGCGCCAACGGCAAGTCCTACCCCGAGGTGGCCGCGGCCCTGAAGGGCGGGCACTCCACGGCGATCCTGCTGATCACGGAGCTGGGCCAGCAGATCGTGTCGGTGGCGACGCCCATCATCTACCGCGGCGAAGTGCAGGGCGCGCTGCTGCTCTCAACGCGCCCCGGCGTGATCGACGAGGTGCTGCAGGCGGAGCGCAACAACCTGCTCGGGCTCGCCCTCACGGCGCTGGCGGCGACGCTCATCGCCTCGATGCTGCTCTACCGCACCATTGCCGGCCCCATGCGGCGGCTGTCGGCGGCGGCGGAGCATGTGAGCCACAACATCGGCGCCCGCGCCAAGCTGCCGCAGCTCGCTGGCCGCACCGACGAGGTCGGCCAGATGAACGCCGCCTTCCGCACCATGACGGAATCGCTCTACCGGCGCATCGAGGCGAGCGAGCTGTTCGCCCGCGAGGTGGCGCACGAGCTCAAGAACCCGCTCACCGCCGCCCGCTCCACTGCCGAATCTCTCGCCTATGTCAAGACCCCGGAGATGCGCGATGAGCTGGTGCGCCAGATCCAGGGCGAGCTGGGGCGTCTCAACAAGCTCATCACCGATGTGTCGGATGTCTCCAGGCTGGGCGCCGAGCTGGCCTACGGCGACACGGAGCCGGTGGACGTGCGCGACGTCCTGCGCGGCGTCATGGCCATCTTCCAGGACCGCTTCGGCGACGACACCCTGAGGCTCGACCTCGACATTCAGGACCGGTGGCTCCCCGATGGCTCCTTCATCGTCGTGGGGCACGACGCGCGTCTCGGGCGGGTCATCACCAACCTCCTCGACAACGCCATCTCGTTCTCGCCGGAAGGGGGGACGGTGGCGGTGCGGGCGCGGCGCGTCGGCGACGAGATCGAGATCGTGGTGGACGACGACGGACCGGGCATCCCGGCGGACCAGCTGGAGAACATCTTCGAGCGCTTCTACTCGGACCGCCCCCAGTCCGACAGCACGCTCGGCAAGAACTCGGGGCTGGGCTTAAGCATTTCGCGCGATATTATCGACGCCTACGGCGGTCGTATCCAGGCCAGCAACCGCATCGCCACCGAGCCATGCCAGGTGCGCCTGGACCATCCCGCCCTCAAGGACCGGCGCTGGCCGGGCGTAGCAGGCACCCGCTTCACCGTGCGGCTGCCGGCGGCCGGGACGGCCAAGCCGAAAGGAGGCCCGCAGGTTGCCCGACGCGGCTGAGGTGGTTCACGGCACGTGCGTGGCTCTCGGCCGGCGCGGTGCGCTGTTGCGGGGTCCCTCCGGCTGCGGCAAGTCCGACCTGGCGTTGCGGTTCCTGTTCCTGGCCCGGCGCGGCCCGGCGGCGCGCGAGGCACCCGCCCTGGTTGCCGACGACCAGGTAGAGCTGGTTCGCCACGGCAGCCGCGTGCTGGCCAGGGCGCCCGAGAGCATCCGCGGCAAGCTTGAGGTGCGCGGAGTGGGCATCGTGGCCGTAAGCGCCCTCCCACAGTGCGAGCTTGCGCTGGTTGTGGACCTCGTCCCACCCGACGCGGTAGAGCGGCTGCCGGAGCCCGGCCTCACCGCGCACCTGGCGGGCGTCGAGCTGCCGCTGCTCCGCCTGGCGCCGTTCGAGAGCTCCGCTCCGATCAAGCTGGCCCTGGCGGTGGCGCATGCAAGCCGCAGTTGACGGAAATGGTTGCCACAGCGCCGCATTCCCCTTGCGCCAACACCCCGGCGCAACCATCATGTGACGCCTTGGCCGGGCTGCGCTCCATGCAACATAGTTGCCCTGTTGGAGCGCCTCCGCAGAGGACCAGCAGACTGAGATGATAGGCATCGTCATCGTCGCCCATGGTGGCCTTGCCGGAGAGTTCTGTGCCGCGCTGGAGCACGTGGTCGGCCCGCAGGAGCAGCTGGAGCCCTTCGCCATCGGCCCCGACGACGACGTAGAGGTGCGCCGGCTCGAGCTGATCGAGGCCGTGCGCCGGGTCGACGGAGGCAGGGGCGTGGTTCTGCTCACCGACATGTTCGGCGGCACGCCCTCCAACCTCGCCATCTCGGTGATGGAGGAGACCGGCGCCGAGGTTCTTGCGGGCATCAACCTGCCCATGCTGATCAAGCTGGCGAGCGTGCGGGGCGAGGCGTCCCTGCGCGATGCCACGGCCGCGGCGAAGGAGGCGGGTCGCAAGTACATCAGCATCGCCAGCCAGCTGCTATCGGGCGAAACCTGACGACGGGACACCCCATGGACGTGGCGGACGACGGCAAGCTGCGGGCCCGCGTTACGATCTGCAATCGCAAGGGCCTGCACGCGCGCGCCTCGGCCAGGTTCGTGAAGTGTGCCGAAGGGTTCGATGCCATAGTGCGCGTCATCCGCGACAGGCACACAGTCGGCGGCACCTCCATCATGAGCCTGATGTCGCTCGCGGCCGGCCCCGGCACCGAGCTTCTTCTGGAGGCCGAGGGGCCCGAGGCGCCCCAGGCCATCGAGGCCCTGGTCGCGCTCGTCGAATCGGGATTTGGTGAGCTGTACTGACGGAGGCGGGGCGTCACTTCGGCATGGCGGATGCGGCGTGTTGCATATCGAGAACAAACAGTGTACAACGGTTGATAACCTGAGTCGCGTTTTTGCCTCCATCTGCAACTCGTGAAATAAGGGGCCCGCCCATGGATAAGCCGCAGCTGCGCGTCGTCGAAGGGGGTAGCATGGACAAGCAGAAGGCCCTGGAGGCCGCGCTCGCCCAGATCGAGAAGCTGCACGGCAAGGGCTCGATCATGCGGCTGGGCGCCAACGAGCGCATCGAGGTGGAGGCCCTCTCCACGGGCTCGCTCGGCCTCGACATCGCGCTCGGCATCGGCGGCCTGCCGCGCGGCCGCATCATCGAGATCTACGGACCGGAGTCGTCCGGCAAGACTACGCTGGCCCTGCAGGTGGTGGCCGAGGCGCAGAAGAAGGGCGGCATCGGCGCCTTCATCGATGCCGAGCACGCGCTGGATCCGGTCTATGCCCGCAAGCTCGGCGTCAAGGTCGAGGATCTCCTCATCTCCCAGCCTGACGCCGGCGAGCAGGCGCTGGAGATCGCCGACACCCTGGTGCGCTCCGGCGCCGTGGACGTGCTGGTGGTGGACTCGGTGGCGGCACTCACGCCCCAGGCCGAGCTCGAGGGCGAGATGGGCGATCTGCAGCCGGGCATGCAGGCGCGCCTGATGAGCAAAGCGCTGCGCAAGCTGACGGGCTCCATCTCCAAGTCCAAGTGCATGGTGATCTTCATCAACCAGATCCGCATGAAGATCGGCATCATGTTCGGCAACCCGGAGACCACCACCGGCGGCAACGCCCTCAAGTTCTACGCCTCCGTGCGCCTCGACATCCGCCGCATCGGCCAGATCAAGGAGCGCGAGGAGGTGGTGGGCAACCAGACCCGCGTGAAGGTGGTGAAGAACAAGGTGGCCCCGCCGTTCAAGCAGGTCGAGTTCGACATCATGTACGGCGAGGGCATCTCCAAGACCGGCGAGCTGGTGGACTTGGGCGTGCGCGCCGGCATCGTCGAGAAATCCGGCGCCTGGTTCTCCTTCAACGGCGAGCGCATCGGCCAGGGCCGCGAGAATACCAAGGCCTTCCTGAAGGAGCACCCGAAGCTGGCGGCCGAGATCGAGAAGGCCGTCCGCCAGAACGCCGGCCTGATCGTGGACCAGATGCTGCAGGCCGCGCCCGAGGGCGAGGAAGCCGCCGAAGCCGGGGAGGGCCCCGACGGCTTCACCCCGGCCGACGAGCCCGACGCCGCGGGCCGCAAGGGCCACCGCGGGAAGCGCTGAGCCTGGTCGGGCGGAGGCCGGCCTGATCCTGGCCCCGCCCGCGTGCCTTGTGTCTGCCTCAGCGGTCGGTGTCCGCCTCGAAGGCGCGGCGGCTGGTGACGCCGGCCAGCCGCATCAGAAGCCACAGGCCGATGCCGATCGCCATCAAGAGGCCGGCGATCTCGTACTGCACGAGGTCGCGCCCGGTCCACGGGGCGGCGAGGAAGGCACATGACAGCGCGCCCAGGACCGGCAGGAGGGTGGGCGTCCGGAAGTGCCCGTGGGCCACGGGATCGCGGCGCAGCACCAGGACGGCAATATTGACCACCACAAAGACACAGAGCAGCAGCAGGGCGGTGGTGCCACCCAGCGCCGGGATGGCCCCGACGAACGTGATGAGGGCGAATGCGAGCAGCGTGGTGAAGGCGATCGCGACGTAGGGCGTCCGGCGTCCCGCGTGCACCCGCCCGAGCGTCGCCGGCAGCACGCCTTCGCGCCCCATGCCGTAGAGGAGACGGCTCGCCATCAGCATGTTGATGAGGGCCGTGTTGGCTACCGCGAACATGGTTATGAAGGCGAAGATGCCGACGGGAAACCAGGGCGCGCCCGCCTGCACCACCTTCAAGAGCGGTGTCTCGCCCTCACCGAGTTGCGCCGCCGGCACAAGGGTGATGGCTGAGATCGACACCAGCACATAGATGAGTCCGGTGATGAGGAGCCCGGCCAGCAGCACCTTGGGGAAGAGGCGCGAGGGCTCTTTGCACTCCTCGGCCATGTTGACCGAGTCCTCGAAGCCGACCATGGCGAAGAAGGCCAGCGTGGTGGCAGCGATCACCGGCCAGAGCCAGCCGCCGTCGACGGTACGAAACTCCAGCACGCGCGAGACGTCGCCCTGGCCCGCGGCGATGGCGGCCATGCCTATGAGGATGATGATCAGGAGGCCCGACAGCTCCACGCAGGTCAGGACCACGTTCATCTTCAGACTCTCACCGACGCCGCGGAAGTTGATGGCCGCGATCAGGCCCATGAACGCCAGCCCCAGCAGCGTGACGCCGAGCCCGCCCGTTCGCTCCAGGCCGACGGCATGGGCAAAATTGGCCGAGAACGCCCGCGCCGCCGTAGATGCTGAGGTGAGGCCCGAGCACATCACCGCGAACGCCACCAGGAAGGTTACGAAATGCAGGCCGAAGGCCTTGTGGGTGTAGAGGGCGGCACCTGCGGCACGCGGGTATTTGGTCACCAGCTCCAGGTAGCTGAAGGCGGTGATCAGGGCGACCAGGAAGGCCACCACGAACGGCAGCCACACGGCGCCGCCCACCTGCTTGGCTACCTGGCCCGTGAGAGCGTAGATGCCCGTGCCGAGGATGTCGCCGACAATGAAGAGGAGGAGGAGCCAGGGGCCCATGACCCTTTTGAGGCTGGGCTCCGCCGCTGCGGGCTGCTCCTGAGCCTGGCCGACGCGAATGGCGGTCATGCCGTCTCCCTGGGCGCGCGGGTTGCGCCCATCAGTATCGGCAGTGCCCGCCGTGTCGCCCTGCAGCTCAGGGTATTGGGGCGCCAGTGCGGGCGGAATCCGATTGGGCTGTACTGGTAAACTGTGCCGTCGCGGCCTCGAATGGGATTCCCCTTGCGCCTGTGGGGAGGGCTAGTCTTACTGCGTCAAGGGATAGTCCCGACCGCGGATGCTCACGGCTTCGCTGCCAGGATCGGCGCCATGCGCCGCGCCATCTCGGCGCCCAGCGCCTGCAGCCCGCTGGCCGGCCGCACCATCACCTCGAAGTCGACGATGCGGCCGGCTTCGTCGAAGCGGATCATGTCGATGCCCTTGATCTCCTTGTCGCCGACCTTGGCGCCGAACTCCAGCACGACACTGCTTTCGCCATCGGTGAACGTGCGGTGGTAGCGGAAGTCGCTGGACGTCTGCACCGCCTGCTGCAGGAACGCCGCGACCAGCTCCGCGCCGCGATAGGGCGTGTGCGCCACCGGCGATCGGAACACCGCCTCCGGCGCGCACAGCGAGGCGACCTGGCTCAGGTCGCCCGCCGCCACCATCCTGTGCCACCTCTCCAGCGTCTCGCGGGCGTTCGCTTCGAGCGTCATGCTTGTTTCCTCTCCGCAATTGCCGTGAGCCTATTCATCGCGCAGCCAGACGACGGCGGCTCTGGCGGCGGCTACCGCCTGGTCCTCGGTCGAGTAGATCTTCTGGGGATTGTAGCTGACAAGCGTCCAGCCGCCCCGATCCTCCGGGTCCCTGCGGAATTCCTTGAAGCCGAAGGTGCCGTCCTCATGCCTGAGGATATCGACGCACCGGTCCACCTCGTCGTTGTGCAGGCTCCTGATCACGTGCGAGGTCATTCGAGCCGAAGTCCTTCGAGCAGGATCGCAGGGTGCAAAGCTGCGGAGCGGCATCGCGCAGAAGCGCCCTATCCTTGACCGACGCTCACGCCCTACGATTCTGCGTCATCATTCACGCCGACAACGTCTCGGGTGTCAGCACCAGCGTCGAGTCGGCGCCCCCGACCACGGTGTCCTTGAGGCCCGCCGCCGCTGTCGCGAGGTTCTCCGCGAAGAAGCGTGCCAACGCGATCGGCTGGGCGATGGACGGTCCTTGGCCGCCGTCACGCGCCGCGGCCAACGCGCCGCGCGCCAGGTAGACGCCGCCGGCGGCAAGGCCGAACAGGCGGAGATACGGCGTGGCGCCGGCCATGGCGGCTTCGGGGTTGGTCTGGAGCGCGGAGCCCATCCAGCGCGAGGCCTCGGCCAGCGCCGCAACCGCCTCTCCGAGCCGCTCGGCCATGCGGCCGAACTCGGGGCGGTTGGAGGCGCGCACCTCCTCCACGGTCTTCTGCAGCTCGCCGATATAGGCGGCGGCCACCTTGCCGCCCTCCAGCGGCAGCTTGCGGGCGACGAGGTCGAGGGCCTGGATGCCGTTGGTGCCCTCATAGATCGGCAGGATGCGGGCGTCGCGGTAGATCTGGGCCGCGCCCGTCTCCTCGATGAAGCCCATGCCACCGTGCACCTGCACGCCGATGGACGCCACCTCGCAGCCGATGTCGGTGGAGAACGCCTTGGCCACCGGCGTGAGCAAGGCCACCCGATTGGCCGCCGCGGCGCGCCCGGCGGGGTCCTTGGCGCGCCGGGCGATGTCGGTCTCGCGCGCCGTGACGAGGCAGATGGCGCGCGCGGCCTGGGTGAGCGCCTTCATGGTGAGCAGGTTGCGGCGGATGTCGGGGTGCTCGATGATGGGCGCCATGTCGGTGCCCTTGGTGACGGCGCTGCGGCCCTGCTTGCGCTCGCGCGCATAGGCAACGGCGCGCTGGGTGGCGCGCTCGGCCAGCGCCACGCCCTGCACGCCCACCGCCAGGCGCGCCGCGTTCATCATGATGAACATGACGTTGAGGCCGCGGTTCTCCTCGCCCACCAGATAGCCGACGGCGTTCTCGTAGAGCATCACCGCGGTCGGGCTCGCATGGATGCCGAGCTT
>DATMZP010000056.1:0-4555 GCA_035573595.1 Hyphomicrobiaceae bacterium | reverse complement strand
AAGGCGCTCGCCACCGGCTGGGCGAAGGACAACATCCAGGTCAACGCCGTGCTGCCCGGCTGGATCGACACCGATCTGACCCGCGCGGCGCGCGAGCAGGTGCGCGGCCTCAACAGCCTGGTGCTGATGCGCACCCCGGCCCAGCGCTGGGGCGTGCCCGCCGATCTCGCGGGCGTGGCGGTGTTCCTGGCCAGCCACGCCTCGGATTTCATCACCGGCGCCGCCATCCCGGTGGATGGGGGGTATTCGGTGCAGGTGTAGGCGCCTGCGGCCCGAGATGTAGCTCCGGCGGCCCAGGCCGGCAGACCCGCAGGTTCCGCCCGGGTCCGCCCCAGGCGTTGCAAATTCCACACAATGGCGCTCGCGATCTGCCGACCCCCTTTCGGAGGTTTTGATTGGGGGCATAATGAGTTAGGGGAGAGGGACGACAGCTCCGGGACACAGGCATGGACGACAGCACGCGGGCGGCGCTCGACTCCGAGGCGCCGGTCAACCCCTACAGCCTGCTCGACGCCGTCAACCGGGCGGCGGCCCGCAGCAACACGGCCTGGCTGCTGTTCCTGGCCCTGGTGGCCTATGCCGCCCTGACGGTGGGGTCGCTGACCCATCGCGATCTGCTGCTCGACGCCGGCGTCGTGCTGCCGCTCCTGCAGGTGCGGATCGATCTCTCCCGCTTCTTCATCGTTGCCCCAATGGCGGTCGCGTCCCTGCACGTCATGCTGGTCGCGCAGCACGTATTGCTCGCTCGCAAGACCCTGGAGTTCGACGCCGCCTTGCGCCTGCTGGAGAGCACCGACCGGCGCTCGCACCCGCTGCGGTTGAACCTTGACAGCGCCTTCTTCGTCCAGGCCCTGGCAGGGCCGGAGCGCAGCCGCGTGGTCGCCGCCATCCTGAATGGCATCGCCTGGCTCACCCTGCTGATCCTGCCGCTGCTCTTGCTCCTCTACATGCAGGTTGCATTCCTGCCGTTTCATGCCGCGGCGGTGACGGCGGTGCAGCGCGCCGTGCTGCTCGCCGACGTGATGCTTCTGCTCCTCGCCGGCGTCTTTCTGATGCGGGCCGAGACGAGCTTCCTCGGCGCCGTCCTGCGCTTCGGCCTCAACACTCCCGGCAGCGCAGCCTTCGGCCTGGCCGTCCTGGCGGGCGCCGCCGCCCTGTCCGTTCTCGCCGCCGTACCGACCGGTACCGCCCGCGACGGCGGCAACGGCGCCCTGTTCGGCCTGTTCGCCCGCAACCTTGATGTGGCCGATGCCAGCCTCGTGCCGGAGACGGACGGGAAGGCAAAGGGACGCTGGTTGAACCTGCGTGGCCGTGACCTGCGCTCTGCCAGGCTCGACCGCGCCGAGCTGCCCCAGGCCGACCTGACGGGCGCGATCCTGGACGGGGCGAGCTTGAAGGGGGCAGACCTGCGTGGCGCACGACTTGGCTGCGCCGATCCCGCCCTCCTCAAGCAGCCGGACGGGCGGCAGAAGGCGGGCTGCACCAGCGCCCGGGGCGCTGATTTCAGCGCGGCGTGGCTCGACGGGGCCAAGTTGACCGGCGCCGACCTGCGCGGCGCAAGGCTCGACGAGGCGCTGGCGAAAGGCGTGGACCTGAGCCGGGGGCTGCTGACCGGCGCCACCTTCGAGGGCGCCAGCCTGCACGTCGCCGATCTTTCCGATGCGGCCCTGGAAGGGGCGAGCTTCCTGCGCGCCGGCCTTGACGGCGCGATGCTGACGGCCGCCCGGCTGCAGATGGCCGACTTCACGGAAGCCAGGCTGGAGGGCGCGAGCCTGGCGTCTGCCCGTCTTGAGGGCGCGGTGCTGCGCGGGGCAAACCTGGAGGGCGCCGACCTGCGGCAGGCCAGGCTCCATGGCGCGGACATGCGCGGCGCCCGGCTGCTGGCCGCCGACCTGGCAGGGGCCGCGGTCTGGCGCACCGTGCCTCCCGCCGGCGACGCGGTGGCGCTCGCCGACATTGCCAACGTCGTGTTGAAGGCTCCCGGCAAGGACGAGGTGGAGGCGCTGAAGGCGCTGGCGGCCAGCATCGATGCCGCCCTGCCGGTCGGCGAGCGCACGGCCAGCCTCGATGGCCTCCTCAAGGAGCTGGCGGAGGGCGGCTGGATGGGCTCCGCCGACGGCCAGACCTGGGCCGGCCTGCTCCGCTCGAGCGAGGCCGCGATGGCCGAGGGCTATCGCTCCCGCCTCGCCGAGCACCTGGCCCGGATGATCTGCCGCACCCGTTCCGCCGGCTCGGCCGTCGCCATGGGCGTGGTCACCCGCGTCGTGCTCCCCACCTTCAAGGGCGACCCGGCCGTCGTCGCCGACCGCCTCAAGGCCGCCGACTGCCCCGGCGCCAAGGACCTGCCCGCCCTCGCGGCGCAGCAGCTTGCGGTTGCGGTGGAGCGGGCGAAGGGGCCGTAGGCGCAAGCTCGGGAGTCTTCAGCCTGACCCACCAAAGCGCCGGTCGTAGAGGCGGGAGACTCGCGTCAGGATTGCAGCGTAGTCAAGCTGGGCGTCTTTCTGACTCACCCATTCGAAGGGGAAAGGCTCACGATTTGTGGCCTTATAGCGAATGATCAAGAGTTCGTCGTAATGCGGCCTTGCCTCTGAGATAATTCTCCGCTCTGCCTCCGCGGCTTCCTGTATTGGATGTTTGTGCTTTTTCCCGTCGGTTGGCCATATTCGGTCGCCTTCATAGGAATAGCAGTAATCGGCATGGTTGATGGCAACGATGGCCACGCAGATGGGATGCTCGTTGCCGCGGCGAAAATGCTCCACCTGTTTGGTGAGATCCCCCAGCACCCGATCGATTTGTTTGATCATGGCCTTGGCGAGGATCTTCACCTCTGTACCGACCTCGATCGTTGCAACGGGATCGTGCGACCTTTAAGGTCGCTTCGCGAACGGCCTGAACGCCTGGGATAAGCTCACCGAAGGTTCCATCTCCCCGGCGCGATGCGACGCCACGTTGAACATTCTGAGTATTCAGCACACGGGTGCCGGAAGCGATACGTTCGACGAGTGGTCGGGATCGTCCGAGAACGAAAAGATCTTCTGGAAGGCACCTGGCGACAGAGTCACCTAGCGTGGAATTGCGATGGATGTATTTCTTACCTTCAAACAATTCCTGGAAGCGCTTCAGCAGCAGTTGCGGCACTTTTCCTATCTCCTCCCCGCACTCTTTTCTGATCGTCCGTTAACACCGCCTCTGTGGCTCCAACGCATTGAATTTGTGCGGTAGCCTTCGCCAGGCGCTCACGGGCAATCTCAAGATAAGTCGGCTCGATCTCATTCGAAATCGAGTGCCGCCCTGCTCTGAGCGCAGCGAGCGCCGTGGATCCTGTCCCGGCGAAGGGGTCCAGCACCGTGTCTCCCGCAAACGAGAACATGCGGACCAGCCGTTCCGCAAGTTCGACGGGATACGGAGCGGGGTGGCCGCCGCGCGTAGAAGCGCCCCGGATGTCGGTCCAAATCGAGCGCCACCAAGCTTGCATCTCCTCCTTGGTGAGCATCGATAGCGCCTTTTGCAGCGGCGTGGGGCGGCGATACTCCCCACCTTTGCGGAGGAACAGGATGTACTCGATATCGTTCTTCACAACGGCACCTGGCTGATACGGTTTGCCGTAGAAGCCTGCACCATTGCCCTCTACCTCCGTCACGCCGTTGGCGATCTTGTGCCAGAGGATGGGCGTAAGACAATCCAGGGACGCCCTGCGCGCCCGAACCTGAATATCCGCATGCAGGGGCATGACAAGATGGCGTCCGGCTTTCTTGCGCGGCAGGCACACGTCGCCAATCACGCAGCAAATGCGTCCACCAGGGACGAGGACACGAGCGCACTCGGCCCACACCTTGTCCAACTCGGCGAGGAACTCTTCATAGCCTTCGATCTGCCCCATCTGCTTCTCATGGACGGCATAGGTCTTGAGCGTCCAGTACGGGGGCGATGTCACGACAAGGTGCACAGATCCGGCCGGCAGCCAGGATAGGTCGCGCGCATCGCCCAGGTGCAGACGGTGCGCGGTCTTATCGAAGGGGCGGGGCCAAGGGAGGCCCCGATACATCAGGTTTGCTTGCCTCAACTGGGCGAGCGCTTCAGGTGTGTTGTCGCTCGCAGGCAGTCTGAGCCGGTTGGCCATGAATTGTGCACCCCCTCGCACCGCTCGCGCACCGCACCTTACGGCGATTCTTGTGCCTGCAGCCTTGGGCCGATACTTCAGGCCCGGAGGCCAATCTTGCGCGAGTCCCTGTCAAGGGTTATATAAGAACATAACACGAACGGCACTGTCCACTCCGCAAAGGCGTGGACAAGCAACTTGAGGGCCGCGCGCCGGGGTTGGGCAGGGGCTAACCTCGGGAGCGAGAATCAGGGCGCGAGGGCCGCACGCGAGCGCTGCCGGGGGCTGGGCTCGCGCGAGATCCGCAAGGCCGAGGTCGGCCGGCGTGGCCCTGCCGCTGGATAGCATGCCGCCGGGTGGATCGTCCGGGCGGCGGTGAAGCGAACGAGCGAAGAGGAGTGCATCATGGCCGGTTCCATCAACAAGGTGATCCTGGTGGGCAACCTGGGCAAGGAC
>DATMZP010000055.1:0-2526 GCA_035573595.1 Hyphomicrobiaceae bacterium | reverse complement strand
CTGCGCATTGAAGAAGGTGGTGCCGAAGTTGCGGTCGGTCAGCAGCATGGTGATGGCGCCGGCCAGCACGGGCAGCGACAAAAGCAGCAGGAAGGCCGTCACCAGCACGCTCCACACGAACAGCGGCATCTTGTGCAGCGTCATGCCCGGCGCGCGCATGTTGAAGATGGTGGTGATGAAGTTGATGGCGCCGAGGATCGAGGACGCGCCGGCCAGGTGCAGTGCCAGGATGGCGAAGTCCGGCGCCGGGCCGGGATGTCCCTGGGTGAAGAGCGGCGGATAGATGGTCCAGCCGGCGCCGACGCCGTCCATGCCCGGAGGCCCCTCGACGAACATGGACGTGAGGAGCAGCGCGAACGAGGCCGGCAGCAGCCAGAACGAGATGTTGTTCATGCGCGGGAAGGCCATGTCCGGCGCGCCGATCATCAGCGGCACGAACCAGTTGCCGAACCCGCCGATCATGGCCGGCATCACCATGAAGAACACCATGATGAGGCCGTGGCCGGCGACGAACGTGTTGAACACGTGGCCGTTGGCGAAATACTGCAGGCCCGGCTCCTGCAGCTCCATGCGCATCACCACCGACAGGAACCCGCCGATCAGGCCCGCCACGATGGCGAACAGCAGATACATCGTGCCGATGTCTTTGTGGTTGGTGGAGTTGAGCCACCGCAAGGGCCCATAGGGCGTGTGCCCATGCGTATGATCAGGGGCGTGAGCGCCCTCGGCGTGCGCGTTGCTGGCCATCGTCGCTTACCTTCGTCTTCGCCCTAGCGTTTGTTCGCCCCGGGCGTTGCCCGCCCTGGCGTCGTCTGGAGCGCCCGCCCGCCCGCCGGCGGCGCCGCCCTGCTCATGCCGGTGCTATCGCGCGGCCATCTTGTCGCGACCGGCCTGCTCCTTCGCCACCCGCAGGATGATCTCCTTGACCTTGCGGCGGTTGCGCGCCTTGGTCGCCTCGGCCCACTCGTTGAAGACATCGTCCTTCACCACCCGGATGGCGATCGGCATGAAGGCGTGGTCCTTGCCGCACAGCTCCGAGCACTGGCCGAAGTAGATGCCCTCCTTGGTCGCCTTGAACCACGTGGCCGTGATGCGGCCCGGCACCGCGTCCGCCATGGTCCCGAACGAGGGCACCCGCCAGGCGTGGATCACGTCGGTGGAGGTGATCAGCACGTGCACCACCTTGTCGACCGGCACCAGCACCTCGTTGCTGACGGCGAGGTTGCGCGGCATCTGCTCGGCGGGCATGCCGGCCTTGATGGCCGCCTCGCGCTCGTCGTCCTGCAGGATCACCGAATCGACGCTGAACTTCTGGTCGGGAAACTCGTGCGTCCAGTTCCAGGTGTGGCCGATGGCCTTGATGGTAAGGTCCGGCGGCGGAAAGGTGTACTGGGCGTACAGCAGCCGGAACGACGGGATAGCGATGGCGATCAGGATCAGCACCGGGATCACCGTCCACAGCACCTCCACCGCCGTATTGTGGGTGGTCTGCGACGGCGCCGGATTGCGCTTCTCGCTGAAGCGCCACATGACCCACAGCATGAGGGCCAGAACGAAAGCCACGATCGTGAAGATGATGACGTTCACGTAGTCGTGGAGCTGGTGGATCTGCTCGGCAATCGGCGTCACCGCCTCCTGGAAGCCGATCTGGCCGGGGGAGGGCTGGCCGGAGCCGGCCGCCGCCGGCGCCGCGAGCAGGGCGGTGGCGAGGCCGGCGAGCACCCACGACCTGCCGGCTGTGCTGCGATTGGTTCCCAACATTGCGCGTGCTTCTCGTTGCTTGGCGGTCATTCCGGCGCTCAGGGGGTCCGCGTGAGGGGTCTGCCTCAAAACGCCATCCTCGTCTCGTCCTCGTCTATGCCCCGCGGGCCCCGAGGATTCCAGGCGGCCAATTGCCCTTCCCGTCCGCCGGCGCGAGCCAACTTGGACGCGAGATCCGCTCGACGGCGCCACCAAACCCCAACCCCCCAAGCCGCTCAAGGGCGCGGCGCTGCGGCATATCCACGCGTGAAGCTGGCATAGCTGTCGCCCATTTGCAGCGGTGTCGCACGGCCGATAGCGGGGCCGCTCGGGACCAGTTGCCGCTGCCCGCAATTTGGCCGAATTGATTGGCGAGACGGCGCCCCGGTCGGCGATGGCTGGGCCGCGGTTTCGACCCTCGCCCCAGATCCTAGGTGCGGCTCTCACCGCGGCTGGGCCATCAACCGGCCGTAGAGGCCCACGAAAAGAGAGCTACGAAAAACGCGCCGCTGTCAGCTTATGTTGCACCGGCACGGGCAGAATGCGAGTAGAGCGGGCTTCGCTTCCCTGCAGGAGAGAGAGCTTGGTTTCGTTGCTGTCGCAGTTGTCCGGATTGCCCGGCCGTTGCCGCTCCGCAGGCGCCCCGCTGCTGGCGGCGCTGCTGCTCGCGCTTGTCCTGCCGCTGCCCCCGGGGTTGCCGACCGTCTCGCCGGCGCAGGCTCAGATCCTGGAGGGCGGCACCGTCAAGGCGCAGCACGGCGACTGGCAGGTGGTGTGCCGCCCGCC
>DATMZP010000054.1:0-5240 GCA_035573595.1 Hyphomicrobiaceae bacterium | reverse complement strand
CCCCTGCTATCTTTTGTGTCCAAGGTTGACTACGACCGAGGACACAGAAGAAGTGCAGGCGACTGACTTCTTAGACACCGCGCAGGAATTGCTAAGATCAAGTAGAGGCGCCCCGCGTCAGGCCAACCTCAGGAAGGCCTGCAGCGCCGTCTACTACGCGCTCTTCCACACGATCTGCGCGACGTGCGCCGGCACCTTGACTGTGCGCGGAACAAGGCGCGCATGGACGCAAGTTTACCGTGCTGTTGATCATGGTACTGCCAGCAAGAAGTGCAAGAAGCTTGAGGAAATGGGTTTTCCAGCCGAGATAGTGGACTTTGCGGACTTGTTCGTGCAGATGCAAGAGAAGCGGCACCGCGCCGACTACGACCCTCATGAGCGACTTTACAAGTCAGCAGTTGAGACGGACATCAAGGCCGCAACAGCAATTATTGCCGCGTTCAGAAAGAGTCCGCTTCGGCATAGACGGGCGTTCGCGGCGTTCATGGTGGTGAAAACTCGCGATACCTAAACCAGCCATCGAATGTGTGCCGATCGGGGAGAGCGCATTAACCGTTGCCACCGGGGTCGTCTCTTCGGCCGGCCGGATTTTCGTCTTAGCACTTACGTCATAGGTTCGAATTCGAGCGGCCAAGACGACGGCAGGGCCTCAGCCCGCCCCCGGGATGCTGCGGTCGAAGGCGACGTAGACCTCGTACTCGCCGGGGCGGGAGCCCTCGGGGATCTGGAACGTGACGGAGCGCACGACCGAGAAGTAGCCGATGGGGTTGTCGAGGGCGACGTCGACGCTGACCCGGCTGGTGTCGGTGAGGATCTTCTCGCGCTTGGCGTCTGTCACGAATACGTTGACCGGCAGCGTTACGCGGCCGGTGCGACCCTTCTGTCCCAGCAGGACCCGGCCGGAGAAGCCGTATTTCACGGTGACGCGGCCGGGCTCGACCTGGCACTCGCGCGCAACCTTGGTGATCTCGCCGCGGTGCATGACGGCCAAGCCGTCGCCGACCTTGCCGGGCTCGTAGACCGTGACGTAGCCGTCGCGCGACCAGACCTGGAAGCGGGGGCAGCCGAAGGCCACGTCGCCGCCGAAGCTGCCGAGCGACCCGGTCTCCGTCTTGGCCGCGGCGAGCAGCCGATCCTGATCGACCGAGCCGCCGCTGCCCGCGTCGGCCGATTTGCTGGCGCCGAACAGGCCGCCGCCGATGCCTGAGGTGATGGACGACATGCCGCAACCGGCAAGTGCCGCCAGCGCCGCTCCGAAAGCGGCCTGTCTCGCGACCGAGACCAAGGTCTTGCACACGGTTTGCGTCACGAAGCCCCTGTCCGAACACTTGCCCGGTCTCTTGCGGACCGTTATTCCCTATTCCATCGAGCCGCGTTGGCGCTCTATGGACGATTGCCCGGCGACTGCGACTGTAAACCAAAGGGCATCGGGGGCCAAGCACGCGAAGCCTGAACCAACAGCGAATGCAGCGTCGTCACCATGGCTCCCTCACCCCCAACCTCGCCCGGCCAGCGCCCCCCGCTGACCGTCCTCCTGGCCGCGCCGCGCGGCTTCTGCGCCGGCGTCGATCGGGCCATAAAGATCGTGGAACTGGCTCTCAAGCGGTTCGGCCCCCCGGTCTACGTCCGCCACGAGATCGTGCACAATCGCCACGTGGTCGAATCTCTCAAGGCGAAAGGCGCCATATTTGTGGAGGAGCTGGACGAGATCCCAGAAACCGGTGCACCCGTGATCTTTTCGGCACATGGGGTGCCGCAATCGGTGCCGGCTGCTGCCGAGGATCGCAACCTGTTCGTCCTCGATGCCACTTGCCCGCTGGTCTCCAAGGTGCATGCCGAGGCGCGGGCGCACCAGGCAGTTGGGCTGGAGATCGTGCTGATCGGCCATGCCGACCATCCCGAGGTGATCGGCACGCTGGGCCAGCTGCCGGCGGGTGCGGCAACGCTGGTGGAGACCATCGAGGATGCGCGCCGATTCGCGCCGCGTGACCCGCAGCGGCTCGCCTATACCACGCAGACCACGCTCTCCGTGGATGACACCGCCGCCATCGTCGCCGTCCTGAAGGAGCGGTTCCCGGCCATTGTCGGGCCGCGCAAGGAGGACATCTGCTACGCCACCACCAACCGGCAGGCGGCGGTGAAGGCGATCGCGCCCAGGTGCGATGCGCTGATCGTGGTGGGGGCGCCCAACAGCTCCAACTCGCTGCGGCTGGTGGAGGTGGCGGAACGCGCCGGCTGCCGCAAGGCGGTGCTGGTGCAGCGCGCGGCCGACATCGCGTGGGACACCTTCGAGGGGATTGCGACGCTCGGCATCACCGCGGGCGCGTCGGCCCCGGAATTGCTCGTATCCGAGATTATCGAGGCGTTCCGGGGCCGCTTCGACGTGACCGTGGAGAGCGTGTCCACCACCGTGGAGCGCGTCGCCTTCAACGTGCCGCGCGAGCTGCGCGAGACCGGCCCGGCACAGCTCTGACGACCCCAAGGCCCGGCACTCCACATGGCAGTCTACACCGAAGTCTCCGACGACGAGCTGGCCGTCTTCGTTGCGTCCTACGAGCTGGGGGCGCTGCTGTCCTACAAGGGCATCGCCGAGGGGGTGGAGAACACCAACTATCTCCTCCACACCGAGAAGGGGCCGATCTTCCTCACGCTTTACGAGAAGCGCGTCGACCCCAACGACCTGCCCTTCTTCCTCGGCCTCATGGAGCACCTGGCCAAGGCCGGCCTTAACTGCCCGACGCCGGTGCGCGACGGCCAGGGGCGCATGCTGCGCACGCTGGCCGGACGGCCGGCGGCGCTGGTCACATTCCTGGAGGGCGTATGGATCCGGCGGCCGCAGCCGCGGCACTGCGCGGCGGTGGGCAAGGCGCTGGCGGGCCTGCACGTGGCGGGGCGCGGCTTCGGCCTGACGCGCGCCAACGGCCTGGGGCTTTCCGCCTGGCGGCCGCTGTTCGAGCGGTTCGAGGCGCGCGCCGACGAGATCGTGCCGGGGCTGGCGGCCACCATCCGTGCGGAGCTGGACGTTCTGGAGGCACGCTGGCCGGCGGGCCTCGATCCGGGCATCATCCACGCCGACCTGTTTCCCGACAACGTCTTCTTCCTTGGCGATACGCTGTCCGGGCTGATCGACTTCTACTTTGCCTGCAACGATGCCCTGGCCTACGACATCGCCGTCACTCTCAACGCCTGGTGTTTCGAGAGCGACCACAGCTTCAATGTCACCAAGGGCCAGGCGCTGCTGAAGGGCTACGAAAGCGTGCGTCCGCTGTCGGCGGCGGAGCGCGCGGCGCTGCCGCTGCTGGCGCGCGGTGCCGCGCTGCGCTTCCTGCTGACGCGGGCCTACGACTGGCTGCACACGGCGAGCAACGCGCTGGTCAAACGGAAGGATCCGGCTGAGTTCCTGCGCCGGCTCAAGTTCCACCGCGGCGTTCGCAGCGCCGCCGAGTATGGCCTCATGGAGGGCGCATGATGGAGGGTGCATGAGCAGCGGGGCCGCCGCCACCGACAAGCCGCACGTCGTCGCCTACACCGATGGCGCCTGCTCGGGGAATCCGGGGCCCGGCGGGTGGGGCGTGATCCTGATCCACGGCGAGCATCGCAAGGAGCTGAACGGCGGCGAGCGGGCGACCACCAACAACCGCATGGAGCTGATGGCCGCCATCTCGGCCCTGGAGGCGCTGAGGAAGCCGGCGCGGATAGATATCCATACGGATTCCGAATACGTGCAGAAGGGGATCAGCGGCTGGATCAATGGCTGGAAGCGCAACGGCTGGCGCACCAGCGCGAAGCAGCCCGTCAAGAATGCCGATCTGTGGCAGAGGCTCGACGCTGCCCAGGCGCGGCACGACGTGCGCTGGCACTGGCTGCGCGGTCACGCCGGCCACCCCGAGAACGAGCGCGCCGACGAGCTGGCGCGCGCCGGCATCCCCCGCCTGTAGAGCAGGGAGTGGCGAAGCGTGCGGCCTCCCGGCCGCACGTTCCGTTGGATCAGCTCTTCGTCTTGGCGGTCTTGGTCAGATCATGCTTGCACTTGGCGCGGAACGACTTGCGTTCCTTGCCATGAAGCCCCTTGGCGTCCGCCTGCTTGGAGCATTCGAGCGATGCAGGGCTGCGGGGAGCCGCCGCCTTGGTGGCGCCCTGAGCGACTGCGGAGGCACAAAACGCCGTGACAGTTGCCGCGGCGGCGAGAAGCACGAGTCGGTGCATGACGATCTCCGTTGCATCACGTGCGTTCCCCGGCCGCGAATAAGTGGGGGGCGCAGGCCGCCTTTCAAGCCCGAATGTCAAACGAGGTTGCCGTCGGTGGGTCGGGCGAGCCCGCTGATACATGCGGCAACGGCCATCGGGCGCGCATTTCCGCACACCCGATGGCCGTGGAACATCTGTTCTTCGGTCCTAGAAAGGCTGCCCCTACCAGGGCCACCAGGTCGCTTGCTGCGCCGGATCGTTGGCTGCTGCAGCCACCTTCGGTGAAGCGGAGACGCCCTTGGTCTGGGCCTTGGCGGGCGGCTCGGCGGCGTTCTTGCCGCTGCGCGCCCGCGACGGCGCTTTGCTCGGAGACGCCGTCACGGGGGTCATGGCAGGCGCCTTGATCGCTTCGGTAATGCCCGGCCGGCCGGGCATTGAGGGCTCGACCTCGACCGAGGTGAGCCAGGCGGTGGCGATCTGCCAAGTCTCGGAGTGGACGTTGATGCCCTGGAGGCCCGCCAGGAAGACGGCGGAGCTGGTGGTGAGCACGAAGGTGGCCACCATGACCGCCGCCGACTGCACGAAGCGGCGGCGCGCCTGGCTGCGCTGCCGTGCCAAGTGCGCATCGTAGGCCGCGCGCGCCTTGGCATCGCGCAGCACCGCGTAGGCCTGCATCAGCTCCCGGAACCGCTCCTCGGCCTCGTCGTTGCCGGGATGGAGATCGGGATGTGTGGTCAACGCTCGGCGCCGGAACGCCGACTTGATACGAAGGTCATCCGCCGTGGAGGCGATGCCCAAAACCTTGTAGAGATTGCGCACTCGAGTTCCCCGCCTGACCCGATTGCCAAAACGGCCTTATCTGTACGCTAAACTGTATCCGGCACAGTAGCGTAAACCGGCCGTTAAGGCACTACCGTTCGCAGGATACGGCGTGGGCCTGTGGACAAGTCGGCAGCAGGCTCAGGGGTCGCACCAAAATAGATGGCCGCGCCCGAAGTGGCCCTGCTTGCGCTTCATGGGCCTTCCGAGCGCGGCCGGCAGGCGACCGGTCC
>DATMZP010000053.1:0-8355 GCA_035573595.1 Hyphomicrobiaceae bacterium | reverse complement strand
GGGCATTTCGAGCTCGACCCCACGGGCTACCTGCTCGACGGCGAATGGAGCGAGGACGGGCGCCCCGCCGCCACGATCCGCGGCCAGCGCGCGATGCCGAGGCCGGGGATCACATGGCTGGTGGTGCTGGAGGCGCACCGCCAGCGCGTGCTCGACGACAACGAGTTCTCCCTGGGCCGGACGCTGCACGAGATGTTCGCCCGGCTGAGGTGGACGCAGGTTCGCCACCGCTTCTACGACGAGGAGGCGAGCCTCCTGCGCTGGTGCCGGCAGCTCGTCTACCTGCCCGAGCCGTCCGTCCTCGTCGTCTCGGGGCCCGGGGAGGTGCGGGGGGAGATGCGGGCGGAGACGCGGAGCCGGATCGACGACGGCGGCACAGGCGTCGGCCTGGCGGGCATGATCGACAGCCTCCGGCTTGCGGACGGCCTCAAGCTCCTTCACCTCGCCTCCGCCGCCTCGCTGGCGGGGCAGGAGAGCGTGCGGGCGCTGCAGGGTGCGCCGTTTCCCGTGTCGGGCTACACCGGCAACGTCGACTGGGCGCAATGTGCGTTGGCCGAGGTCGTCTTTCTCGACATGGTCCTCGACAAGGGGCTGACGCCCGAGCGGGCCGCCGAGCAGCTGCCGCGGCTCGTCCGTTTCGCTGGCGCCGAGAGCCTCCCTGGCTCCCCCTACCGGCCCGCGGGCTTCGCGCTCGTCGGTCCGGACGCCCCGCCCGCCGAGGCCACCCAGCCCGCCCCCGTGAGCCGCTCCAAGCTGCACTGAGACGCCTTCCGCCCCAGAGCCAGGGTCTGAAGGGAAACGAGCGGACCCCCTCCCCCTTGTGGGGAGGGGCTAGCTAGGGGTGGGGGGAATCCCAATATTCGAGGTTTGGGATTTCCCCCCACCCTGTCCCTCCCCCACAAGGGGGGAGGGAACGCTGTGGCGCGGTCCGTTTCATCACGCCGCACAGGTCCCCTCTCTCCAGCTGCGGGGAGAGCTAGGGTGAGGGGCAGCCACGCGCGAAGGCCTCTCCACGCGAACGCCCGCAGTTGTCTCTTGTTAGTGCCTAATTAGGCAATAACAGCATATAAAAATCCTACATGGAGTGGCCTTATGAGGATTCGTCGATGCAGCGGGGGGAGGGCCTTGGAAGCGGGCCACGGGGAGGCGCGCCCATGACGGCGCGGGAGAGCGAGATCCTTGCGTGGGTGGCGGCTGGCAAATCGGACTGGGCCATCGGCCGCATCCTCAGCATCTCCGGGAAGACCGTGAACTTCCACGTCGAGAACGCCAAGCGCAAGCTGGGCGTCGGCACACGGGTGCAGGCCGTGATCGCGGCCATGCGAAGCGGTCTGATCGGGCAATGAAACGGCAGTCGGCAGTCGGGCATCGGCAGTCGGGGCGTTGTGGCTGCCCTGTTCCGACTGCCGACGCCCGACTGCCGCACGTGCTTTACCCCCGGTCGTTCGCTATCCTTGGCCGTCTCCATCTCACGACACGGCGGCCGTCCCCATGTTCGCGACCTTCTTCCACGAGCTGAAAGCCGCCAAGGTGCCCGTCACCTTGAAGGAGTATCTGACGCTCATGCAGGCGCTGCAGGCGGACCTCGCCGATCGCAGCGTGGAGCATTTCTACTATCTGTCCCGCGCCGCCCTGGTGAAGGACGAGCGCCATCTCGACAAGTTCGACCGGGTGTTTGGCCACGTCTTCAAGGGCCTCGATTTGATGAGCGAGGCGGTGGAGGCCCAGATCCCCGAAGAGTGGCTGCGCTCGCTGGCCCAGCTCTACCTGACGGAGGAGGAGAAGGCCAGGATCGAGGCGCTGGGCGGCTGGGACAAGATCATGGAGGAGCTCAAGAAGCGGCTCGCCGAGCAGAAGGGCCGGCACCAGGGCGGCTCGAAGTGGATCGGCACCGGCGGCACATCGCCATACGGTGCCGACGGCTACAACCCTGCCGGTGTGCGCATCGGCCAGAAGACCAACCGCAACCACCGGGCCATCAAGGTCTGGGACAAGCGCGAGTACAAGGACCTCGACGACAAGGTCGAGCTGGGCACGCGCAACATCAAGGTGGCGCTGCGGCGCCTGCGCAAGTTCGCGCGCCAGGGCGCGCCCGACGAGCTCGATCTCGACGGCACCATCAAGGGCACCGCCCACAAGGGCTACCTCGATATCCACATGCGGCCCGAACGGCGCAATGCGGTGAAGGTCTTGATGTTCCTCGACGTGGGCGGGTCGATGGACTGGCATATCAAGGAGGCGCAGGAGCTGTTCTCGGCCGCGCGCACCGAGTTCAAGCACCTGGAGTATTTCTACTTCCACAACTGCCTCTACGAGTTCCTGTGGAAGGACAACGCGCGCCGCTGGACCGAGCGCACGCCCACCTGGGAGGTGCTGCACAAGTACCCCGCCGACTACAAGGTGGTATTCGTCGGCGACCCCTCCATGAGCCCGTACGAGGTCTCGGTGCCGGGCGGCTCGGTGGAGCACATGAACGAGGAGCCGGGCGCGGCCTGGATGCGGCGCGTGACCGACATCTACGAGCACTGCGTGTGGCTGAACCCGGTACCCGAGGACCGCTGGGGCTGGACCCCCTCCATCAAGCTGATGCGCGACCTCCTGGGCGGCCGCATGTACCCGCTCACGCTGGACGGCCTGGACCGGGCCATGCGGGAGCTGATGCGGTAGCCCGGTCGGTCGAGCGGCGGCGATTCCAGCTGCAGCCCGCGCGCGCTCCAATAGCGCGCGAAAGGCAGCTCACGCGTGAATGCACGCCACGTGGTGATTGGGTGCCAGCTCGCGGGTGGCGGGGACGCCCTTCTTGCACTCCTCCGTCGCCAGGGGGCAGCGCGGGTGGAACACGCAGCCGGCGGGCGGATTGAGCGGGCTCGGCAGCTCGCCCTTGATGATGCTGCGCGGGCGGGTGCGCTCGATCGTCGGATCGGGAATCGGCGCCGCCGCCAGCAGTGCCCGGGTGTATGGATGCTTGGGACTAGCGAACAGCTGATCGGCGGGCGCCTCCTCGACGATCCGGCCCAGGTACATCACGGCCACCCTGGTCGAGATGTGGCGTACCACGGCCAGGTCGTGGGCGATGAAGAGGTAGGTAAGCCCCAGCTGCTGCTGCAGGTCCTCCAGCAGGTTGATCACCTGGCCCTGGATCGACACGTCGAGCGCCGAGACCGCCTCGTCGCAAACGATCATGCGCGGGTTCACCGACAGCGCCCTGGCGATGCCGACGCGCTGGCGCTGGCCGCCGGACAGCTCGTGCGGGTAGCGCAGCGCCATGTAAGGGAACAGCCCGACCGTCTGCAGCAGCTCCGCCACGCGGCCCGAAATCTCGGCCGGCGGCAGGATGCGGTGCACCCGCATGGGCTCGCCGATGATCTGGCCCACGGTCATGCGCGGGTTGAGCGAGGAGTACGGGTCCTGGAAGATCACCTGCATGCGCTTGCGCACGGCGAGCAGCTCGTCAACCCTCAGGCGGGCGAGGTCGACGCCTTCGAAGCGAATCTCGCCGGCGGTTGGGTCGTCCAGCCGCAGCACCAGCCGTCCAAGCGTCGACTTCCCGCAGCCCGACTCGCCGACAAGGCCCAGCGTCTCGCCGCGCTTGATGTCGAGCGTCACCTCATTGACGGCGCGGATCTGCCAGGGCCGACGCAGGAACCCCATGCGGATGGGGAAGAACTTGCTGGCGGCCTTCACATCGAGCAGGCGCTCGGCGACGCCGTCGACCGCCGGCCTGGCTGTGGCGACGGCGGCGTGTACGGCGCCGGGAGGCCGCCCGTCGAGGGCCTCGATCTCGCTGACGCGATGGCAGGCGACGAGGTGCCCCGGCTCCGCCGCCTCGAACGGTGGGTCGGTATGGCAGCGGTCCGTCGCGAAGCGGCAGCGGGGGTGGAAGCGGCAGCCCTCCGGCGGCGCCAGCAGATTGGGCGGGGCGCCGTCGATGGTGGCAAGCTTTGCGCTGCGCCCGCGGTCGAGCCTGGGCACGGCGCTGAGCAGGCCGCGCGAGTAGGGGTGCAGCGGCCGCCCGAACACGCGCTCGGCCGTACCGCTCTCGGCCAGTCGCGCAGCGTACATGACGTTCACGCGGTCGGCGTAGCGCGCCACGATGCCGAGGTTGTGGGTGATGATGACGACGGCCACGTCGAGCCGTCGCGACAGGTCCTTCATCAGCTCCAGGATCTGCGCCTGGATGGTCACGTCGAGGGCGGTGGTCGGCTCGTCGGCGATCAGGAGCTTGGGGTTGCACGAGAGCCCGATGGCGATCATGACGCGCTGGCGCATGCCGCCCGACAGCTGGTGCGGATACTGCTTGAGGCGGCTCTCGGGGTCGGTGATGCCGACCAGGGTCAGCAGCTCCACCGCCCGTGCCCGCGCCGTCTGATCGTCCATGCCCAGGTGAATCTTGAGCGGCTCCATGATCTGGAGCCCGATCTTGAGCACCGGGTTGAGCGAGGTCATGGGCTCCTGGAAGATCATGGCGATCTCCCGGCCCCGCACGCGGCGCATCTCCTCCTCGGAGAGCGCCAGCAGCTCCCTGCCGTCGAAGCGGACGCTGCCGCCGGTAATGCGACCCGTGGCTGCCGGCAGCAGCTGCATGACGGCCAATGCCGACACCGATTTGCCGGAGCCCGACTCGCCGACGATGGCCACCATCTCGCCGGGGCGCACCGAATAGCTCAGGCCTTCGACCGCCCGGACCGTGCCGTGGCTCGTCACGAACTGGACGTGCAGGTCCTCGATTTCGAGCAGCGCCTGCGGCCGTGGCTGCCCGGCGGCGCCAGCGACCCTGTCTGCAAAAGCCGAAGCTCCGCGGCTCGACGCCACCTCGCTAGCCACCACCCTCCGCGTCTCCCTTGACCAGCCAAGTCCACACCCTTGGGGTCTGCTTTTTGGGGTACGTCGACGTACCCTGGTATACCAAGTGCTAACCCAAGTCCTTGGCACTGGGCAAGCGCGCCCTGGCTTGCAGTCTCGCTTGCAGCCTCAAGGCTGCCGCAGACGACGGCGTCGTTCAAGGGTGGGAATGATGCCGATTGCGCCTGCGAGGCGCGAGCGATGGTACAGATCCGATACCGACCGCAACTCAGCTGCCGGAGTCCGAGGGCTGGGACGACGGCGCTGACCGATCTTGCCGCCTGCAGAGATACACAGGAACGAGAGATCAAGAATTGCCGATAAAGTTCGTGCACCGGCCGCTTCCTTCCCACCGGGGAGACGGTGGTGCAGATCAACGGCACAGGCCCGTTCGACGTGATGTATCTCGACCCCAGCGACGACCCGCGCAGGAAGTAGCGGCAAGCAGCTGTGAGCATCGGTCTGCGGGCGCGCCCTCTTGAGCGCCTTACTTGTCGCCTATTGTCGCATTAACCTTCCCCTGTGCATCTTCGAGGGTGATCCCCATATGCAGCGTCGCCATGCCAGGCGCGTGGTGGCCGAAAGGGAAACTCGACAGGCGAATTCGACTTATGGGCCATAGCAGCTTCCGGTCCGCCGTCTCCTGCCTCACCGCGGTGGCCCTCCTCGTTGCGCAGACACCGGGTGTGCGCGCGGCAGACGCCCTGACCAGGGTCGACTACGAGGCCTGCCAGGCCCAGGACGAAGACGGCTTCCGCAGGGCCATCGAGGCGCTGACCCTCAAGGGGTTGGAGACCGGGCTCGCCAAGCTCGACTACGGACCGCTGGTTGCAGATGCCTGGCGGCGCGAGAAGTTCGACGAGACCATCGACCGCCAGGTGGACGAGGCCATCGCCCAGGTCCGTGACGAATCCACCTGGTACCAGCTCTGGTCGTCGCTGGCCTCGCGCGAGCGCGCGCAGGAGCTGGCAACGTCGGCCGCCGAGCGGGTCTACCGTTCCGACGCGATCAAGCAGGGCATCGAGCGGATCGCAACCGACGTGGGCAAGGAGGTCGGCAGCCGCATCGAGCTCGCCGTCGTCGACACCGCCGGCCCGGCGACCCAGTGCATGCAGGCCTTCCTGGGGCGGCGTTACGGCGCCACGGTGGCCGGCGTCGTGAGCGCCGATACCGGCCGCGAGTATGCCATCGATCCGGGCAAGGGCGGCGCCCAGGTCTCCACGGGCCAGGTGCTGGTGGAGGGCAGGGAGGGCATCGCCGGGGCCGTGGTGCTGGTGCTGCGCCGCCAGCTGTCGCGGATGGCGGCGCGCATCGGCCAACGGGTGATCGGCGCGGTCTTGAGCCGGCTCGTCTCCACCGTCGCCGGTGTGGTCGGCGTGGTCCTGATCGCCAAGGACATCTGGGACTTCCGACATGGCGTGCTGCCCATCATCGCCGAGGAGATGAAGAGCAAGGCCACCAAGGACAGCGTGCGCCAGGAGATGGCCACCACCCTGTCGGAGCAGGTCGGCCAGGGCGTGAAGGAGATCGCCCAGGGCACAGCCGAGCGGGTGGTCGAGATCTGGCTGGAGTTCCGCCGTGCCCACGCCAAGGTGCTGGAGCTGGCCGAGCGCAACCCCGACTTCAAGCGCCTGCTTGAGACGATCAGGCCGCCCGACCTGGCGCGGCTCGATGAGGTGACGGCGCTGGTGCTGGCGAGAGAGGGTGAGGCCGGCATCGCCCGGCGCCTCGGCGACGGCACCTTGCACCGGGCCGTCTCGGCTCTGCCGCCGGGCGCGCTGGACATCGCACGCGAGGCGCGGTCCCTGGAGACGGCGCTCAAGTGGTCGGCGGTGGCCGGGGACAGCCTGCCCAAGGTCGTGGAGCTCGAGATCTACCGCCGGGCGGCGCCGGAAGCGTTCACCCAGGCCGGGCTGCAGCGGCTGCTGGCCCTCGACGACCGGCTGGCCACGGTGCGGCTCGCGGCCCTGCCGCCGCCCGCGCGTAGTGCCTTGTTGGAGCTGGACAGCCAGGCGCTGGTGAAGCTGGCCCGCGCGCTCGACGAGCCGCAGCTTGAGAGCCTGTCGCGCTACCTCACCGCGCTGGAGAAGGGCGCCGCCCAGCGCGTTCTCGCTGCCGTGGTCCAGTCGCCTGCCCGCATGGCCGACCTGGCAAGCCCGCGCGTTCGCGAGGCCATCATCGCCAGCCGTGACCAGCCCGCGGCGGTCGGCATGATGCTGCAGGGAGCCTCCTACCTCGACCCGAGCGCTCCCATTGCCCACGCCCGATTGGTGCTGGATGGGCGCGTCACCCCCGTGCTGCTGTGGGAGAAGCACGGCCTCGTATTGGTGTCGGCGGCGCTCCTGGGCCTCGTTCTCCTGCTGATGCTGAAGCGGGCGGTGCTCGGCCCCAGGCCGCGCGTCGAGTACCGCTGATGCAGCTTTTCACCACCGAGACCGTGGATGGCGCCATCGAGCGCGGCGAGATGGTCCACGCCGTGGCCATCAGCGGCGCCAACATCCTGCGCGACATGCGCGAGGCGGTCGTCAACACCATCGGCGGCCGCATGAGCAAATACGAGGCGCTGCTGGACCAGACCATCGCCCGGGCACTGGACGAGCTGGCCGCACGGGCGCGTGCCAGGGGCTACGACGGCGTGCTGGGCGTGCGCATCGTCCACCCCACCATCACCAACGGCGCGATAGCCGTGACGGTGAGCGGTACAGGATTCCGGCTCGTGGGGCGGGACCGCCCGGGTTGATCCAAAGGGCTGATCCCGGATCGAATGCCTTCATGTGCCGTAAGAGGCGCATCCAATGACAGCGCGTGCTGGCAATTCTTTTGTTTGACGTAATATGCGCATATGTAGTGAATATGCCTTGCTGCATCATCGCAACGCTGGCCGCTACCGGTATCGGCCACCGTTGGTGCCGGATCGATATGCTGCGTTCTTGATATGGTGAAGCCGATCGTCTCGAGAGAGAGGCCCATGTCGTCCGTTAGCCGCACGCTAATAGAGAAGATCGAGGCTCTGCTGGCGGAGCGCATCGCCGAGGTGGAGGACTTTGTAGAGCTTTTGCGCCAGCGCGAGGAGGAGCGCGCGCTCACGCGCGCCGCTGCAGCTGCGAGTGCACCCGGATTCGCTGAAGCCTGGAATAACCCGGAGGACGACGTCTACGACGCGCTTTGAGGGGTGAAAGATGCCCTTTAGGTTCGGGGATGTGGTCCTGGTCCCGTTCCCATTCACCGACCAGACCGTAGTGAAAAAAGCGGCCCGCAGTCGATGTCAACGCCTCATCTCCACGGACCGCGCATCGAGCCTCGCGGCGGCCCTGCGGCGCTGGTGGTGCTGTTGCACGGGTACGGCGCCAACGGCGACGATCTGATTGCCCTGGGCGAGGTTTGGCGGCGGCAGCTGCCGCAGGCGGTATTCGTGGCTCCCAATGCTCCCGAAGAAGTCCCCGGCATGCCTGGCGCGCTGCAGTGGTTCCCGCTCACCTTCCGCGATCCCGGCGAGCGCTGGCGCGGGGTGGT
>DATMZP010000052.1:0-3168 GCA_035573595.1 Hyphomicrobiaceae bacterium | reverse complement strand
TCACGGCAGCTTCAGGCTCTACGAGACGCAAGCGATCCTGCGCTACGTCGATGCCCTGTTCCCGAAACCGGCGCTGCAGCCGACGCAGCCCCGGGCCATCGCACGGATGAACCAGATCATCGGCATCAATGACTGGTATCTGTTCCCGCAAGTGGCACGCATCATCGTGTTCAATCGCATCATTGGTCCGGCCCTCCTAGGCATGAGGCCCGACGAGACTGCGATCGCCGCCGCGGTGCCCGATGCACGGCTGTGCTTGGGCGAGCTCGATCGCCTGGTCGACGGCCAGCCATTTCTGGCCGGCGAGCATTTGACGATCGCCGATCTGATGCTGGCACCACAGGTCTACTATCTCGCCGCGACGCCCGAGGGCGCGGCGATCCTCAAGGCTACCTCCCTGCTGTCCTGGCTCGGGCGCATGAACGCACGCCCCAGCATGATGGCGACGGTGCCGCCCGAAGCTTTCCGCAAAGCCGCGTGAACGCCCCGCGATCGTGACGACCGGCTGGGCCTATTGCCTTGTCTTACCTTGTCAGCCTGCAGCAATACCTGGAGCGGGGCAAAGGCGCCCCCCCTCCAGATGTCGATCTCGCGCGTGTCATCGGGTGAGAAACGGGTGCAGACCCTCGCACCCGCCCTCGCGTTCAACTCTACGGGTCGAGACGAGAGACCCGACTCCGGCTCCCCGACTCCGGCTTCGCGTTGCAATTTGCAGCATCCGGGCGTAGAGGCAGCCGCATGCCACACGCCCCCATCCACATCGTCGGCGGCGGGCTTGCCGGGAGCGAGGCGGCCTGGCAGGTCGCGCGGGCGGGCGTACCCGTGGTGCTCCACGAGATGCGGCCGCAGCGTCTGACCGAGGCGCACAAGACGGGAGGGCTCGCCGAGCTGGTCTGCTCCAACAGCTTCCGCTCCGACGACGCCGCCACCAACGCCGTCGGCCTGCTGCACGAGGAGATGCGCCGGGCCGGCTCGCTCATCATGGCCGCGGGCGACCGCCACAAGCTGCCTGCGGGCGGCGCGCTCGCCGTTGACCGCGACGGCTTCTCCGACGAGGTGACGCAGCAACTCGAAGCGCATCCTCTCGTCGCCGTCGAGCGCAGCGAGGTGGCCGGGTTGCCGCCTCCCGAATGGGACAGCGTGATCGTGGCTACCGGTCCGCTCACCTCGCCGGCGCTGTCGGCGGCCATCGGCAGGCTCACCGGCGAGGCGGAACTCGCCTTCTTCGATGCCATCGCCCCCATCGTGCACCTGGAGTCGATCGACGAGAGCGTCACCTGGCGGCAGTCGCGCTACGACAAGCCGGGGCCGGCGGGCAGCGGCGCCGACTACATCAACTGCCCCATGAGTCGCGAGGCGTACGAGCGATTCCTCGATGCGTTGCTCGCCGCCGAGAAGACCTCCTTCAAGGAGTGGGAGGCCTCGACGCCCTATTTCGACGGCTGCCTGCCCATCGAGGTGATGGCCGAGCGCGGGCGCGACACCTTGCGCTTCGGACCGATGAAGCCCGTAGGGCTGTCGAATCCGCACCGGCCCGGCGAGCGCCCCTATGCCGTGGTGCAGCTGCGCCAGGACAACGCGCTGGGTACGCTCTGGAACATGGTTGGCTTCCAGACCAAGCTGAAGCACGCCGAGCAGGTGCGGGTGTTGCGCATGATTCCCGGCCTGCACAATGCCGAGTTCGCCCGGCTCGGCGGCCTGCACCGCAACACCTTCCTCAACTCGCCGAAGCTGCTCGACGGCACGCTGCGCCTCAAGGCCGAGCCGCGCCTGCGCTTCGCCGGGCAGATCACCGGCTGCGAGGGCTATGTGGAGAGCGCCGCCATCGGCCTGCTGGTCGGCCGCGCCGCGGCAGCCGAGCGGCTTGGCCAGGTTTGGGTACCGCCGCCGCCCACCACGGCGTTCGGCGCGCTCTTAGGCCACATCACCGGCGGCCACCTCGCGACCGAGGGCGAGGGCAGGGCGCGCTCGTTCCAGCCCATGAACGTCAACTTCGTCCTGTTCCCGCCCATGGAGGCCCCCACACACGATGCTGGAGGCAGGCGCATCAAGGGCGGCGAGCGCGGGCTCGCGAGAAAGCGCGCGCTCACCGCACGCGCGCTCGCCGATCTCGACCGCTGGCTTGCAACGGTGCATCGTACCTTCGAAGGGCGCGGCGATCGTCCTGGGGCTGCGCAGGCGGGGGCCCGCGCATGGGCGGAAAGGTGAGGGCCGATGGGTCTCGTCCTCTGTGTCTACGACGATCCTGAGACGGGCGACGACCTGGATGGCTTCCAGGTGGGCAGGTACAGCGACTTCGGAGCCTGGCGCGACTTCATCTGTGCCGAGCTTGAAGGCGGGGAATGGGGCAGCCGATTTCCGACCCTCATGATGCACTCCGATTGTGATGGAGAGTGGTCGCCGGCAGAATGCGCCGTGCTGAAGCGGGAATTGCAGACGATCCGGGGTGAGATGGAAAAGCTGCCCGTCGTGCCGTTCCATGCCAGCTGGCAGCAAGGAGTTGCGGCGGAGTTTGGGCTCATCCCGCAAAGCGCGCTGGACTGCTTCATCAATATCGACGGCGAGAACCTGGTTGAGGGCATCACGCGCCTGGCCGATCTGGCCATACAGTTGAGAAGGCCCATCTCCTTTCAGTAAAAAAAGGGCAGACCCGCAGCGCCCGACCCTCCGGAGCACCTCATGTCCCTGTTCGATCTCAAAGGCCGCGTCGCCCTCGTCACCGGCGGCAACGGCGGCATCGGGCTTGGCATGGCGCGCGGGATGGCAGAGGCCGGCGCGGCCGTCGCCATCGCCGGGCGCAACACGGCCAAGTCGGAGGCCGCGGCGGCGGAGCTGGCCGAGCTCGGCGTCAAGACCGCGGTCGTGTCGGGCGATGTCACCGACGAGGCCCAGTGCCGGAAGATGGTGGAGGAGGCCGTCACCCGCCTCGGCCGGCTCGACATCCTTGTCAACAACGCCGGCATCAACATCCGCAAGCCGGCACAGGAGCTGGCGCTGGCCGAGTGGAAGGAAGTGCTCGACACCAACCTCACCAGCGCCTTCGTCTGCTCGCAGGCGGCCTATCCCGCCATGAAGCAGGCCGGCGGCGGCAAGATCGTCAACATCGGCTCCATGCTGTCGATCTTCGGCGCCGCCTTCGCGCCCGCCTACGGCGCCTCCAAGGGCGGC
>DATMZP010000051.1:0-2890 GCA_035573595.1 Hyphomicrobiaceae bacterium | reverse complement strand
GTGCACCTCGCGGCTGTCCTGCGCGTCGGCCGTGCGGGCCAGAATGCGCCGCTTGACCAGGGCCGTGACAGCCCGGCTGAGCTGACCCTTGTCGAGGCCCAGGATCTCGACCAGCGCGCCCAGCGTCAGCGGCGCGCGGTCGCCGACCATGGCCAGGATGCGCCATTCCACCTCCGACAGGCCCAGCTCCCGCCGGTAGAGGAGGTTGGCGCTGCGGCGCAGCAGCGTCGCCAGCGACAGCACGCGGTTGGAGACGAGCGTGTCACCGGCGCGAGCGATCCGCCTGCCGCGCTGGGACGGGACGACTGGCTTGGCCATGCACTGCTCGCTTCTCGCGTTGCTCCTGGCGCCGACGGGTAAGCGGGAAGAATGAGCGGCCCCGACCAAGCCGACCCGGGGTTGCATGCGCGTCGACAGCGCGTCGGCATACTGTTGACATAATCAACGTCCCCCCAGCATACTCCTCAACGAGATCCCGACGTCAAGATCGGGCAGTTGAGGAAAGGCATCGCAAGGCGAGGCTCAACGCTATGCACACGACATGGCGGACCGGCGGTGGGCGGACCGGCGGGGGCATGCGCACGTGAGCATCGAGCGCATCCGCCTGCGCCTTCATGCAATTGCGTTCGAGACCGCCTCGGTGCGCCGCATCGACCTGCGCGACCCCGACGGCCGCGCCCTTCCCGCATTCCGGCCCGGCGCGCATGTCGACCTGAAGCTCAACGGCGGTGTTGCACGCAGCTATTCGCTGGTCGGCGATCCGGCCGACGCGAGCCGCTATCTCCTGGGCGTGCAGCGCGATCCGCAAAGCCGCGGCGGCTCCCAGCATCTGTGCGAGGCGGCGCGCGTGGGAGACCTGATCGAGGTTTCGCAGCCGACCAACAACTTCGCGCTGGTCGAGAGTGCGGCAGCGAGCCTCTTCATCGCCGGTGGCATCGGCATCACCCCGATCCTGCCGATGCTGGACAGGCTCGCCGCTCTCGGCCGCCGCTTCGTCCTCCACTATGGCGTCCGCGACCAGAAGGCGATTCCCTTCCAACCACGCCTGGCCCGCCACGGCGACAGGGTGCAGACGGCCTTCAGCCGCGAGCCGGGAGGGGGCCGTCTCAGTGTCGCCGCCATCGTCGATGCGGCGCCGGCGGATGCCGAGCTTTACTGCTGCGGTCCGCGCAGCATGCTGGAGGCGTTCGCGAAGGCGACGGCGGGGCGCGATCCGACCCACATCCACGTGGAACATTTCTCGGGCGCCGAGCCGGCGGCGGAGGAGGGTGGCTTCGAGGTGGTGCTGGCCCGCAGCGGCCGGACCGTCGCTGTGCCGCCCGGCAAGACCATCCTGGAGGCCCTCAACGCGGCTGGCATCGAGCCCGACTGCTCGTGCGTCCAGGGCGTGTGCGGCACCTGCGAGACGCGGGTGCTCGACGGCGTGCCCGACCACCGCGATGTCATCCTCACCCCCGAGGAGCGCGCCGGCAATCACACCATGATGATCTGCGTGTCGGGCGCCAGGACGGCCCGCCTGGTCCTCGACATATGAACCCGTGCCCCCGCGACTGAACGGAGACCCGCAATGAGCCTCGCCAACCCCAAGCCCGCCGCCGCCATCGACAACTCCGCCGACGACTCCGGCGACACGGGCACCGGCTACGGCCACAAGGCCGCGGGCTTCAACGCCGATTGGACGCTGGTGGGGCCGGGCACCCGGATGGGCGAGCTGCTCCGCCGCTACTGGCACCCGATCGGGCTCTCCAGCCACGCCACCGACACGCCGCGGCAGGTGCGGGCGCTGGGCGAGGACCTGATCCTGTTCCGCGACAAGACCGGCCGGCCCGGCCTCGTCCACAACCGCTGCGCCCACCGCGGCACCACGCTCTACTACGGCCGGGTGGAGGAGCGCGGCATCCGTTGCTGCTATCACGGCTGGCTGTTCGACGTGGAGGGCCGCTGCCTGGAGCAGCCCTGCGAGCCCGACGGCGGCCGCCATCGCGACCGGGTGCGCCAGCCCTGGTATCCGGTGCGCGAGCAGTACGGCCTGATCTTCGCCTACATGGGGCCGCCCGAGCGCAAGCCCGTGCTGCCACGCTACCGCTGCCTGGAGGAGCTGGAGGACGGCGAGTTCCTGGAGACCAACGACACCAGCATCGGTGGCGGCGGGCCGACCGTCATCCCCTGCAACTGGTTCCAGCACTACGACAACCTGCCCGATACTTTCCACGTCTACGTCCTGCATACCACCTTCAGCGGCGTGCAATTCGTCAACGACATGGGCATCCTGCCCGAGGTCTCCTGGCACCTCACCGACAAGGGCGTGAAGACCGTCAGCATCCGCAAGCTGGAGGACGGCCGCACCTTCCGCCGCGTCAGCGAGGCCGTGCTGCCGACGCTGCGGGTCATCCCCAATCCCAAGGTCCGCCGCTACGGCCGCGTCGAGTCGATCGGCTGGGTGCTGCCGATCGACGACACCAGCTTCCGCATCTACACAGCGGCCCGCGTGCGCGAGCCGGGCGAGCTCGCCCGCATGCGCTCCCGCCTCAACGGCAAGCTCTGGGAGGAGCTGAGCGAGGAGGAGCACCGCCGCTTCCCCGGCGACTACGAGGCGATGGTGGGCCAGGGGCCGATCACGCTGCACGATGAGGAGCATCTCGCCACCACAGACACGGGCATCGTCATGCTGCGCCGCTTCTTCCAGCGTCAGCTCGATGCCGTGGCCGCCGGGCGCGACCCCGTCGGCGTCGTGTTCGACGAGGGCGAGGCGACGGTCGATTTCGAGGCCGGCAACTATCTGGAGTGAAATTCTGACGGGCGTCGGCAGTCGGGCGTCGGCAGTCGCAAAGAAGAGCAGCGGGAGCACGTTTAGGGAAGGCATCAGGGGGCCCGTACCGGCTTTATCGCT
>DATMZP010000050.1:0-4610 GCA_035573595.1 Hyphomicrobiaceae bacterium | reverse complement strand
CATCACCGAGTCGATCCCGGCGAGCGTCACGCCGCGCAGGATGAACGGGGCCACCGAGGTCGCCAGATCCATGCCCTGGGCGAGCCCACAGGCCGCAACGGTGCCGCCGTACCTGGTCATGCTGAGCACGTTGGCGAGCGTGTGGCTGCCCGCCACGTCGATGCCGCCGGCCCACCGCTCCCTGCCGAGTGGCTTGGCGGGGCCGGCCAGCTCCGCACGGTCGATCACCTCGGCGGCGCCCAGGCCCTTCAAATAGTCCGCCTCGCTCGAACGACCCGTGGAGGCCACCACGTGGTAGCCGAGCCTGGTCAGCAGCGTCACCGCCACGCTGCCCACCCCGCCGGCCGCGCCCGTGACGACGACCGGCCCGCTGGCCGGCCTGACGCCGTGCCGTTCCAGGGCCAGCACGCACAGCATGGCGGTGTAGCCGGCCGTGCCGATGGCCATGGTCTCGGCGGGGGAGAGAGCTGCCGGCTTCTTGACCAGCCAGTCGCCGTTGACCCGCGCCATCTGGGCGTAGCCGCCGAAATGCGACACGCCGGCCTCCCAGCCGTTGAGGATGACTTCCTCGCCGGTCTTGAAGTCGGGGTGGGTGGAGGCCGTCACGGTGCCGGCAAGGTCGATGCCGGGGATCATTGGCCAGCGCCGGATGATGGGTGCCTTGCCGGTGACGGCCAGGGCGTCCTTGTAGTTGATGGTGGAATGGCTCACCCTGATGGTGACGTTGCCCGCCATCAGATCGCCCTCGCCCAGCTCGGTCCAGGCGAGCGTGGGGCCGGCCTCGCCCTTCTGGGCGACCCAGGCATTGATTCGCTGCATGTCCAACCTCCCTGGTTTAAGCGCCATGGCGGCCTGACTTCTGCATCAAGTCAGAACGCAGGGCGAACGCCAAGTGTATCTTTCAGGTCACAGCCCATCTTAGCGACCGGACCCGCCGCCCGACGAGCTTAATCTTCGCCGAGTGTGCTTCGGGCCTGGAAACAATTTCCGCACGATTCAGATTTTCTACATGAACGCTTGGTTAATACCTCAAGTCATCGCAAGTTCAACTGTGTTGTTTTCTTGCATTTTAGGTGAGGCGTTGTGGAAACTCTGGGCTTTGCCTCAAGATGAATACGCCACTTTTCTCGTTTCTGCTTGGCATAGGGCCGAAGCGTACGTAGTCTTCTAGCCCATGGCGCCGCATCAACGGCGCCGGAGAGCCGGCTCATTCCGGCAGGAGGAAGCAGCGATGACCCTCAGGATGAGGCTCAACGTGCTCGCCGCCGTCGTCTCCTTCGCCTTCCTGACAGCGATCGTCGCCGGCATGCTGTGATCTTGCGGGCAGGATCACGGTTGCTCTGAGGAACGCGAGCATCGGCCAAGTCATCATCGGGCCATCCAAGGACAAAGCAGCAGCGGCGCGGGCCTTCTCGCGCCGTTCGCTTTCTCAGGCCGCGTCCTCGCAAGCAGGGGGCAGACCCGGGGCAGACCCCTCGCACGTACATTGGAGCCAGAATCTCCGCCGGCGGAGGCGAGGGGTCTGACCCCTCTCATGGCGCTCAGGCCGCCACGCTCGCAGGGGCGCGCTCGTAGTTGAGCACTGGCCCCAGCCAGCGCTCGGTCTCGGCCACCGTCCAACCCTTGCGGCGGGCATAGTCCTCCACCTGATCGCGTTCGACCTTGCCGACGCCGAAATAGTGGCTCTCGGGGTGGGAGAAATAGAGCCCGGAGACGGCGGCGCCCGGCCACATGGCGAAGCTCTCGGTGAGCGTGATGCCGGCCGCCTTCTCGGCGTCGAGCAGGTGGAAGATGGTGCCCTTCTCGGTGTGGTCCGGCTGGGCCGGATAGCCCGGCGCCGGGCGGATGCCGCGGTAGGCCTCGGCGATCAGCTCCTCGTTGGTGAGCTTCTCGCGCGGCGCGTAGGCCCAGAGCTCGCGGCGCACGCGCTCGTGCATGCGCTCAGCGAAGGCCTCGGCCAGCCGGTCGGCGAGGGCCTTGAGCATGATGCGGCTGTAGTCGTCGGTCTTGTCGATATACCTGGCCATGGCCTCGGCCTCGCCGATGCCGGCCGTCACGGCGAAGGCGCCGATATAGTCGGCGAGGCCGGACTCCTTCGGGGCCACGAAATCGGCGAGCGCCGTATTGGCGCGATCGCGCCGGTTCTCGCGCGCCATCTGCTGGCGCAGGGTATGGAGCGTGGCCAGCTGGCCGCTACGGCGGTCGTCGGCGAAGAGCGCGATGTCGTCGCCAACGGCGTTGGCGGGCCAGAAGCCGATCACGGCGTTGGCGGTCAGCCACCGCTCCCGCACCACGCGCTTCAGCATCGCCTGCGCGTCGTCGAACAGCTTGCGCGCCTCCGGGCCCACCACGTTGTCCTCGAAGATGCGTGGATACTTGCCAGTCAGCTCCCAGGTCTGGAAGAGCGGCGTCCAGTCGATGTAGGGCACCAGCTCGGCCAGGTCGTAGCCGGTGAAGCTGCGCGTGCCGAGGAAGGCCGGCCTGGGCGGCGTGTATCCCTCCCAGTCGATCTTGTAGGCGTTGTCGCGTGCGGCCTTGAGCGGCAGGCGCGCCTTCCGGGCCTCGCCTTTGAGGTAATCCTCGCGGATCTTGACGTACTCCTTGCGCACGTCCTCGACGTAGCGGCCCCGCTCGCCATCCGACATCAGGCGCGACATCACGCCCACGGCGCGGCTGGCGTCGGTCACGTAGATCGCCTGGCCCTTCACGTAGTTCGGCGCCACCTTCACCGCCGTATGCACCCGGCTCGTCGTGGCGCCGCCGATCAGCAGGGGCACATTGAACCCCTCGCGCTCCATCTCGGCGGCCACGTGGCACATCTCGTCGAGCGACGGCGTGATGAGGCCGGACAGGCCGATGATGTCGGCCTTCTCCTTCTTGGCCGTGTCGAGGATCTTCTGCGCCGGCACCATCACGCCGAGGTCGATCACCTGGTAGTTGTTGCACTGGAGCACGACGCCCACGATGTTCTTGCCGATGTCGTGCACGTCGCCCTTGACGGTCGCCATCACCACCTTGCCGGCGGCGGGCATCAGGTCGAGGCCGGAGGCCCGCTTCTCCTCCTCCAGGAAGGGCTGCAGGTAGGCCACAGCCTGCTTCATCACGCGCGCCGACTTGACCACCTGCGGCAGGAACATCTTGCCCGAGCCGAACAGGTCGCCCACCACGTTCATGCCGGCCATCAGCGGCCCCTCGATCACCTCGATGGGCTTGGCTGCCTGCTTGCGCGCCGCCTCGGTGTCGGCCTCGATGAACTCGTTGATGCCGTGCACCAGGGCGTACTTCAGGCGCTCCGCGACGGGAAGATCACGCCAGGCGAGGTCCTTCTCCTTCGACTTGGCGCCGGCGCCGCCCTTGAATTTGCCCGCGGCCTCCAGGAGGCGGTCGGTGGCATCGGCGCGGCGGTTGAGGATCACGTCCTCGCACAGCTCCCTGAGCTCCGGCTCGATATCGTCGTAGAGCGTGATCTGCCCGGCGTTGACGATGGCCATGTCGAGGCCGGCGGCGATGGCGTGATAGAGGAACACCGAGTGCATGGCCTGCCGCACCGGCTCGTTGCCGCGGAAGGCGAACGAGAGGTTCGAGACGCCGCCGGAGCAGTGCACGTGCGGCAGCCGTTCCTTGATCTGCCGCACCGCCTCGATGAAGGCGATGCCGTAGCCGTTGTGCTCCTCGATGCCGGTGGCGACGGCGAAGATGTTGGGATCGAAGATGATGTCCTCGGGCGGGAAGCCCACCTTCTCTGTGAGGAGCTTGTACGCTCGCTCGGAGATCGCGACCTTGCGCTCGATGCTGTCGGCCTGGCCCTGCTCGTCGAACGCCATCACCACCACGGCGGCGCCGTAGCGCAGCACCTTCTTGGCGTGGTCGAGGAACGCCGCCTCGCCCTCCTTCATGCTGATGGAGTTGACGATGGCCTTGCCCTGCACGCACTTGAGGCCCGCCTCGATCACCGTCCACTTGGACGAGTCGATCATGACCGGCACGCGCGCGATATCGGGCTCGGAGGCGATCAGGTTCAGGAACGTCACCATCGCCTTCTCGGAGTCGAGCAGCCCCTCGTCCATGTTGACGTCGAGGATCTGCGCACCGTTCTCCACCTGGGAGCGCGCGACAGCGAGCGCGGCGCTGTAATCGCCGGCCTCGATCAGCTTGCGGAACTTGGCCGACCCGGTGACGTTGGTCCGCTCACCGATGTTGATGAAGCTCGCCGCTGCGCTGGTGGTGGTCATAGGAAATAAAACTCCGAGCGAGCTACACGTAGGGTGCAATAAGGCGATAGCCGCATTGCACCGTGTTGCCGGTTTATCGGTGCAATACGGGCTACCGCACTATTGCACCCTACGGATGGTCTACCCATGCACGAACGGCTCGAGGCCGGAGAGGCGCATGCGGCGCTCCACCTTGGGCACCTGGCGCGGCGGATATTTCTCCACGTGCGCCCTGATCTCGGCGATGTGCTCGGGCGTGGAGCCGCAGCAGCCGCCGACGATGTTGAGCAGGCCGTCCTTGGCCCAGGGCCCCAGCTGGCAGGCCATGTCGTGCGGGCCCTCGTCGTACTCGCCCATGGCGTTGGGGAGACCGGCGTTGGGATAGGCGATGGTGAGCGT
>DATMZP010000049.1:0-2076 GCA_035573595.1 Hyphomicrobiaceae bacterium | reverse complement strand
GACTTCCAGAAGAGGCTGTTTTCAGATGCGGGCCAAGCCCCGTAGCTGGAAATGGCATCGATACGGCTTTCTTGCACGGGGCAACCGGCTGTTGCGGTGCAGATCCGCAACGATTGGGCGGAGCCAATTGCGCCGCACGAGTCCGGTAATGGCACTTCCCTCCCGCAGGACTTTGACCTGACGGCGGATTTGCTCCGAAAGATGCCGGGCTGGGCTACGGGAATGCCCCGCACGCTTGCCGCCAGGCGATCCTCCGGCAGCTGACACCTGGGAGCAGGGCGCTATTCGAGTGGCCGCTCCCCCCGAGTGTGCGCCGTGGCCTCAGCCTCGCCCGTTCGCCCCCGCCGGGGCGTCGCCCTGAGAAGCGAGGTGGGCGGCGGGCTGGCGCCAGGGCTTGGCGGTGGTGTTCTCCTTGGCGTAGAGCTCGGCCAGCAGGGCGTCGATGCGGGGCTCCGGCGAGGGGGTGCCGTTCCGGCGGGTCTGCTGGTCGTCCTGGGCCATCCGGGCGTCGCCGGTCGCCCCGCTCACCTTGATGCGCCGGCCGCCCGAGATCAGCAGCGGATGGTCCGGCTCCTCCAGGTCCAGCTCCTCCAGGAAAGTCTCGCGCAGGGCGTAGAACGATTGCAGGATGGCATCCCGGGCGAGGCCGCGCATGTCCGAGTCAGGAGCCGGGCTCTTGCGCGGGTCCAGCGTCTGCAGGGCACGGCGCATGTCGTGCAGCGGTGCGTAAGGGTAGAGGCCGATGAGCGCATCGGTCTCGCCCACGTTCCTGTACACCGAGCGCATGTTGTCGATGGTCTCTGACAGCGTGCAGAACGTGGCGAGATACTGCTCTGCCGTAGGCCGTTCCAGCTGCGTGTACGTGAACAGCGCAGACTTGGCGGCGATGATGTCGCGCCACTCCTCCTTCAGCGCGTCGATGAAGCTCTGGCGCTTCTGGTAGATGTTCGCGATGTAGGCCACGCCGCCGGTGGCGATCAGCAGCGACATGTCGCGCAGGAACTCGTAGGCATCGACGAGCAGCCGCCCCAGCGTGGTGTCGGCGAGCAGCGGCACAGGATGTACGATCTTGGCGAGGAAGGAGACGGCGAGCACGACAACGAGCAGCGCATAGATGCGCCGCAGCGTGCGCTGCAATCTGGATCTGGTCAAAGGCTGCTCTCCCCGTGAATGTGCAATATCCAACTGGACAAAATTCAGCCGAGCAACGCTGCGGCCGTGGGATGCAGCATGGGACGGTAACCGGCCGAAAGTACGGCAACGATGGAGCGGGGCGTCAGCACCTCCACGACATCGCCGATGTGCGCCGGCATGACGAGCGAGGTGTAGCCCGACGGGTGCCAGGCCAGGAGATGATTGCCCACGGTCAGATAGGGTCTCGCGTCGCCGCCGTCGCGGGCGTAGCGGACGAAGGCGCCGCTCGGGAGGTCGCCGCGGCGGGCCCGGTAGACGACCTTGCGGCGCCCGGCGTCCACGCGCTCGGCGTGGAGCGCCTCGTCCATGGCCGGCGCCCGCTCGCGCCGGGCCGTCCCCGGGGCCCTCCCCTGGCTGCCGGCCCACAGCTCGGCAAACCGCTCGGCCTCGGCGCGGCGGCACTCGAAGCAGGGGCGATGGCCGGCGGCGAGCGCGGTCGCCTCGTCCAGGAAGAACAGCTCGGTGTAGCGGTTGGCCTGCATGACCTCGCGGCTGCGGCCCTTGAACTCCAGGACGCAGGCGATCCACTGGCGGGTGGCCCAGCGGCGCGACCCCAGGGTCTGGTCGGGCAGATGGAAGGCGCCGCCGCGGTTGCCCATCATCAGCCCACGGTGCGGCGTGGCGATGATCTCGCCGTCGGGCGCCACGCGGTTCTGGAGCGGAGACATCCGCCCCAGGGATCGGCTCGATCGGCTGTCCATGGACCCCGGCATTGCCACCTCGGCAGTCCTTATCCGTATCGCAAGCCGGCGGCGCCCGAAAGCGCGATCGATGCGGTCATGGCGGCCAATCCTCAGTGCGACGGCCTCAGTGCGACGGCCTCAGTGCGACGGCCTCAGCGCGACGGCCTCAGCGCGACGGGTTGCGCAGCACCATGCAGGC
>DATMZP010000048.1:0-9738 GCA_035573595.1 Hyphomicrobiaceae bacterium | reverse complement strand
CTGCCGGAATACTCGGTGTCGGAGCTCAGCGCCGCCATCAAGGGCACGCTGGAGCGCGCCTACGGCTACGTGCGCCTGCGCGGCGAGATCTCGGGCTTCCGCGGGGTGCACTCCTCGGGCCACTGCTACTTCACCCTCAAGGATGACAAGTCCCGTATCGAGGCGGTGATCTGGCGCTCGACGGTGCAGGGCATCAGGATCAAGCCGGCCGAGGGGCTGGAGGTGATCGCCACCGGCCGCATCACGACCTTCCCCGGAAGCTCCCGCTACCAGATCGTCATCGATGCGCTGGAGCCGGCCGGCATCGGGGCGCTGATGGCGCTGCTGGAGGAGCGTAAGAAGCGCCTCGCCGCAGAGGGCCTCTTCGACAGGGCCAAGAAGCGCCAGTTGCCGTTCCTGCCGCGGGTGATCGGCATCGTCACCTCGCCCACCGGAGCCGTGATCTGCGACATGCTGGCGGGCTTCGCCGAGCGCTTCCCGGCGCGTGTGCTGGTGTGGCCCGTCCGGGTTCAGGGCGAAACGTGCGCGGCGGAGGTGGCTGCGGCCATTGCCGGGTTCAACGCCATACTTCCGGGCGGGCCGATCCCGCGGCCCGACGTCCTCATCGTCGCTCGCGGCGGCGGCAGCCTGGAGGATTTGTGGGGCTTCAACGAGGAGATCGTGGTGCGGGCGGCCGCCGCCAGCGCCATCCCGCTCATCTCCGCGGTCGGCCATGAGACCGACTGGACGCTCATCGACTGGGCGGCCGATGCGCGCGCGCCCACGCCGACCAAGGCGGCGGAATGGGCGGTGCCGAAGTATTCCGAGCTGGTGGCGCAGAGCGGCAAGCTCGGGCTGCGCCTGAAGACGGCGGCGCTCCGCCTGCTCGACGGGCTGCGCACCTATCTGCGCGCGGCGCAGCGCGGCCTGCCGCGCCGGCAAGACCTGCTCGCCCTGCCGCGTCAGCGCTACGACGCCGTGGAGCGCCGTCTGGGACGGGCGCTCCTGGAGAACGCACGCGCCCACGAGCGACGGCTGGTGCGCGTCGCGACGCGGCTCACGCCGAAACTCCTCACGGCGCGCATCGAGCGGGTGAGCGATCGTCTTGCAGGGCTCGGGCGGCAGGCGGCGGCCTCCCTGGCGGCGGTCGCGGCGCGCCGGAGGGTGCGCCTGGTACGCGCCGGCTCCCGCCTCAATCCGCAGATCATAGGCAACCGTATGGCGCGGGGTGGGGAGCGCGCCGCGGCACTGGAAGCGCGCCTGCGACGGGGCATTCTCAACGCCCTCAGCCGGCACCGGCGCCACCTCGACGGCTGCGCCAAGCTGTTGACCACCCTCAGCTACCAGGGCGTCCTGAGGCGCGGCTTCGCGCTGGTGCGCGACGCCCAGGGCAGGAGTGTGCGCACAGTGCGGCAGGTGGCGCCAGGCGGGCGGCTTGACATCGAGCTGTCGGACGGCCATGTCGCGGCGCGGGCGGACGACACGGGCAAGGCGGAAGCGGGCCAGACCGAGCCGCAGTCTCCGGCGCGTCGCGGCGAGCCGGGGCGCACCAAAGCCAAGGCTGGACCGGACGGAAGCCAAGGGTCCCTGTTTTGAGGCATGGACCGGCATTGCCGGAGCAGTGCCGGTCGGCAGGAGGCCACTGCCCGCGCCGTTGCGCTTGGGCTATGGTGCCCGTGGTTGGGGTGCCGGGAGCCACGGCTGTCGACGACCGCTGTCGACGGCGGTTTCCCAGGCAATTTCTTGAACAAGGCCGAAGGCGATGACGAATCTTCCGGGCCGAAGGGCGAGTGTGCATGAATCGGTTTGAGCGGCTCTTCGGTCTCAGGGGCGAGGCCAGGCTTCGCTATTTCGACGGTGAGTTCCAGGTGCTGATCCCAGGCGACTTCGTGCGGTGCGCGGTGAGCGGCGAGCCGATCACAATCGCCGACTTGCGCTACTGGAGCGTGGAGCTGCAGGAGCCCTACGCCAGCGCCGAGATTGCCTTCGCCCGCCACCGCGCGCTGGCCAAGGGCCGGGGGCGGCGATAACCCCTTCGCGGCTCCAAAGTCGCGGCTCCGAACTCGCGGTGCCGAGAAGCCGGCGGGCCTACCCCGTGCTCCGCAGACGCTCGGCGACGCGCTTGCAGGCGCGTGCCCATTCCTGCTTGCTCATGTGGGTGGCGGGATCCCACAGGGCGAGGCAGCTCGTCAGCGCCTCATCGACGGTGCTGGGGCCGCGCGGGCGCTCCTGGAGCTTGTCCGCCACGGCGACACGGCGCGCCTTGCGGCTCCTCTCCCGCCTGGCGGTCTTGGCCGGTGCCGAGGCGCCCGCGGGCGCCGGCGCAGCCCCGGCGGCGGCATGGCCCGAAAGCGCCGGCGCAGGCGTCTGCGCCAATGCGGCGCCGCCGACGCAGACGAGCGGCAGCAGGACGGCGAGAACGTTGCGCATGGTCGATTCCCCCACAGTTGCATGTCGCAGCTCGAATATGACCAACGCTCCCTATCCCCGCAACCGCCTGCGCGGCGTTTCCCCACGGGAGGCAGCCCCCAGGCCACCCAGAGGCCGTCCAGAGGCACCCCGGGAGCCACCCGGCGACGACCCAGGCGGAGGGGCATTCGAGTGATCGACGCGGCGCCTGCCGTCTGCTTAACTCCGGCCGCTGCAAACTCGACAGGACCGGCCGTGGGAGGCGTTGGGCGATGAAGGCTATGCTGAGCAAGCGGTTAGGCGGTCCCGACACCCTGGTGCTGGAGGACCTGCCCGACCCGAAGCCGGGCGCCGGCGAGGTGCTGATCGCCGTCAAGTCCTGCGGGGTGAACTATCCCGACAGCCTGATCATCGAGGACCGATACCAGTTCAAGCCGCAGAGGCCGTTCGCACCCGGCGGCGAGGTGGCCGGCGTGGTGGAGGCAGTGGGCACCGGCGTGACCGCCTGCAAGCCGGGCGACCGCGTCATCGGCTCGCTGATCTGGGGCGGCATGGCCGAGAAGGTGGTGCTGACCGCCGCCCGCTGCACGCCGATGCCCGCCAACATGCCCTTCGAGGAGGCGAGCGCCCTCGTGCTCACCTATGGCACCTCGATCCACGCGCTGAAAGACCGGGCCAAGCTCAAGCCGGGCGAGACCATGCTGGTGCTGGGCGCTGCAGGGGGCGTCGGGCTCTCCGCGGTTGAGCTGGGCAAGGCGTTTGGCGCGCGCGTGATCGCCGCAGCCTCTTCCGAGGCGAAGGTGGATCTCGCCCGGAAGCACGGCGCCGATGCGGGCGTGGTGTATCCTGCGGGTCCGTTCGACAAGGACGGCGCCAAAGCGCTGGCAGACCTGTTCAAGGGCGCTTGCGGGGAGGGCGGCGCCGACGTGATCTACGACCCCGTGGGCGGCGATTATTCGGAAGCGGCCTTGAGGGCGATCGCCTGGGAGGGTCGCTTCCTGGTGGTCGGATTCGCCGCCGGCAGCATTCCGAGGCTGCCTCTCAATCTCACCCTCCTCAAAGGGTGCCAGGTCGTCGGCGTGTTCTGGGGCGACTTCACGCGGCGCGAGCCCGAGGCCAACGCCGCCAACATCGCCGAGCTGATGCAACTCTATGCCAAAGGCGCGATCCGGCCGCTAGTGTCGGAGCGCTATCCGCTCGCCAAGGCCGGCGAGGCTATCGCGCGGCTGGCCGGCCGCCAGGCCATGGGCAAGATCGTCGTGACCATGGGCTAGGCTCACCGTGCCCCCCCTATCATCCTCCCCATCCCTCATGTCCGCCGCCGTGACGCGCTGGTGGTGGATCAGGCATGCGCCGGTGCGCGACGGCGGGCGCATCTACGGCCAGAGCGACCTGCCCTGCGACTGCGGCGATGCGGCGGTTTTCGCCGGCCTCGCCGCCGAGCTTCCGGCCGGTGCGGTGTGGGTGACGAGCAATCTCATCCGCACCACGCAGACGGCCGAGGCCATCCTGGCCGCCGATCCCGGTAAGTTCGCCGGCGTCGAGGCGGACGCCCTGTCGGAGCTTGCCGAGCAGCACCTGGGCGAATGGCAGGGCCTGGACCGCAAGGCATTCTACGCCGAGCGCAAGGCGGGCACCCACGCCTTCTGGTTCGCCCCCGCCGACGAGCGTCCGCCGGGCGGCGAGAGCTTCACGGACCTCGTGGAGCGCGTCGCGCCGGCCATCGCGCGGCTCAGTGCCCGGCATCGCGGCCGGGATATCGTGGCGGTTACGCACGGGGGCACCATCCGTGCCGCCCTCGGCCTGGCGCTGGACCTGGCGCCGCAGGCCGCGCTGGCGTTCTACACCGACAATTGCTCGCTGACGCGCCTCGACCACCTCTCGGCAGGCGACGGCGGTCCCGGCCTGTGGCGCGTCGTGGCGGTCAACCGTCGGTCGTGGCCGGGCAGCGTATCCCCTCTCGCCGCATCGGCGGGGAGAGGGCTAGACTAGTCCTCTGCAACCTTGAAAAAGCGCGCGGCCCGTGCGGGGCTGCCGGACGACCAGTGCAGCCCATGATCTTCCGACAAATCAGGACCGTCGTCGCGGCCGTGCGCGCGGTCTACGCCGACAGCGGCTTTGCCATGGCAGGGGCCGTGGCGTACTCGTTTATCCTGTCGCTGTTTCCGTTCTGCATCTTCCTTGCCGCGCTGGCTGGCGTGTTCGGCGGCGAGGAGCGCGCCCAGGAAGGCGTCAGACAGCTGTTCGAGATCGTGCCGAAGCCGGTAGCGGAGGCCCTGGCGGCCGAGGTTATGGCGGTGATGGGCCGCACGCGCTTCGACCTCGTGACCTACGGCGCGCTCATCTCGCTGTTCTTCGCCACCAGCGCCATCGAGAGTCTCAGGGCAGCCCTCAACGTCGCCTATCGCCAGAAGGAGACGCGGCCCTATCCCGTGTGCCTCCTGCAGAGCTCGGCCTTCGTCGTCCTCAGCGCCGTGGGCGTGCTGGCGCTGACCTGGGGCGTGGTGGTGGGGCCGGAGATGGTGGCCCGCATCAAACCGACCTGGCTGCTCTGGCTTGCGGACGCGGGCTGGCTCGCCCTGATCGTGCGCTTCGTCATCGTCATCGCCGCTATCGGCGGGCAGCTGCTCGCCTACCACCTCTGGCTGGCGGCGGGTCAGCGGCGCTTCGTCGAGGTGCTGCCCGGCGTGGTCCTCAGCATCGTGCTGTGGCTGCTGGCCGCCCGGTTGTTCGGCTCGTGGCTCACCTTCAGCAACTACTCGCGCTTCTACGCCGGCCTCACCTCCATCATGAGCGCCCTCGTGTTCTTCCAGCTCTCTGCCATCATCATCCTCGTGGGCGCGGAGCTGAACCGCGGCCTCATGGAGCTACGGCACGCCACGGCAGCGGCCGGTGGCCCGCATGTCAGGTCCGCGAAATGAGGCGGTCACCCCACCGCCGTCCGGCGCCAACCTGTTGAAAGCCCGTGCGCTTCAGCCGGCTGGGGACAGGACACCGCACCGCGCGGCGGCCGGCCCGTCTTGAGCCGGTTCGACAATAGTGGCATATCAACAACGCTAGCGCGCCGAATTGCACGTGGAGCCCGGAGGGGCGCGCCGGCAGCTCCAGCGCCCAAAATCGAGAAGAGCGGTCCCCGTCATGGCAACGTGTTTCGCCAAATGAGATTGGCGGCCCGCCCGCTTCAACCGGCTGAATTACAACGCATTGAAACCGCCCCCGAGCAACGACCCGCAACTAGGAGGAGAAGCTAGATGTCTTTCAAGAACCTGGAGGAAAAGCTTCAGGCGGCCGGCAACGCGGTCGCCATGATGCGCAACTCGCCGATCGGGGCCTACGTCTATCCCGTGGTCGCGCCCGAGTTCACCAACTGGCGTGACGAGCAGGCCGCCTGGGCCACCACCTGCGTGCTGTTCGACCAGTCGCACCACATGGTGAACCTGTACGTGCGCGGGCCCGATGCCATCCAGCTGCTCTCCAACCTCGCCACCAACTCGTTCAAGACTTTCGCCGTCGACCAGGCCAAGCAGTTCGCCCCCGTCACGCCCTATGGCCACGTGATCGGCGACGGTATCCTGTTCTATCTGGCTCCCAACGAGCTGGTCTATGTGGGCCGCAACCCGGCCGCCAACTGGATAGAGTTCCACGCCAAGACCGGCGGCTACAGCGTCGAGACGCTCTACGACGACCGCTCGCCGTCGCGGCCGATGGGCAAGCCGGTGGTGCGCCAGGAGTACCGCTACCAGATCCAGGGGCCGAACGCCGAGCAGGTGATCAGGAAGCTCAACGGCGGCGCCTCGCCCGACATCAAGTTCTTCCGCATGGGCTATATCACCATCGCCGGCCGCAAGGTGCGCGCCCTGCGTCACGGCATGGCCGGTGCGCCCGGCCTGGAGGTGTGGGGGCCCTACAATGAGGGTGAGGACATCAGGGCCGCCATCCTGGAGGCGGGCAAGGACGCCGGCATCGTCCAGGTCGGCGCGCGCGCCTACGCCACCAACACGCTGGAGTCGGGCTGGATCCCCTCGCCGGTGCCTGCCATCTACACCGGCGACAAGCTCAAGGCCTACCGCGAGTGGCTGCCCGTCACCGGCTACGAGGCCAACGCCGGCCTCGGCGGCAGCTTCGTGTCCGACAAGATCGAGGACTACTACACCACGCCGTGGGAGCTGGGCTACAACACCTTCACCAAGTTCGACCACGACTTCATCGGCAAGGAGGCCTTGCAGGCGATGGAGGGCAAGGTTCACCGCAAGAAGGTGACCTTCGCCTGGAACCACGACGACGTGGGTAAGGTACTGCTGTCGATGTTCGCGCCTCCGGGCGAGAACTACAAGTTCATCGATCTGCCGCTGTCGAACTATGCGTCCAGCTCGTTCGACAAGGTCATGAGCGGCGACAAGGTGGCCGGCGCCTCCATGTTCTCGGGCTTCAGCTGGAACGAGCGCACCATGCTGTCTCTCGGCTTCGTCGAGGAGCAGTACGCCAAGGTCGGCACGGAGCTTACCCTGGTCTGGGGCGAGGAGAACGGCGGCACCAAGAAGACCACAGTGGAGCGCCACAAGCAGACCGAGATCCGCGTGGTGGTGGGTCCCACCCCCTACGCCCAGCAGGCCCGCGAGACCTATCAGCCGACCAGCTGGCGCACGAAGGCGTAAGCCCAGGTATGTTGGGTGCGGCCCGAATGGCCGCAACCCAACCTAGCGCGCACGATGTACGACGTACGAGACGGGGCCCTGTCCCTTGCTTGGACCTTGGAGCAGGCCCTCCGAGGGCGGAGACGAGGGGCCTGATCTCTCCACGTTCGGACCACGGCCTCCGTCCCTGCCCCACCGATCACGACCCAGCGACCTCCTGCGCGCAGGCGCGCTCCTCCTTGTCACCCAGGCTTGATCGGCGATCATCCGAACGGATGACGCGCAGCCCCGCACCTCGCGTCATCTTCTGTCGCCTTCTGGGAATGTGAGAGCATGCATGAAACGGCTTTGTCTCTTCGCGGCAGCGCGCCGGACCGTCATGCGCGGCTGTCCGGCGATGCGGCCGTATCGGCGCAACCGCCAACTCGGTTTGAGTTCCACAGGAGAGACCGCGACGGAAGATCGGACATTTTTCCGTCTTGGTGTATAAAGCGGTTGCTTCAGTCAGCCTTTAAGGCGCGCTCGAGTCGGGAAGGCGCGGTCGGAGGGGGCTCACTTGCGGTATTTCTCTTGGCTCTTCGGCTGGGCATGCTGTGCTCTTGCAGCTCTTTTCGCTGGCCCCGCGGACGCGAGACGCGTCGCTCTTGTCATCGGCAACGCAGACTACAAGGTCCTGCCGCTCCAGAACCCGGTCAACGATGCGGTCGCGGTGGCCGAGTCGATCGAGCAGCAGCTCAACTTCGACAAGGTTATCCTGAAGAGAAATCTGGGCGCGGAAGCGTTCCGCGAGGCGCTGCGCGAGATGGCGAGCGAATCGCGCGGGGCTGAGGTCGGCTTACTCTACTTCGCCGGCCACGGCATCGAGGTTGGCGGTCGCAACTTCCTCATTCCAGTTGACGCCGGGCTGAAGGCCGCACGGGACGTCGATCTGGAGGCTATCGCGCTCGATGCCGCGCTGGCTCAGCTCGATGGTGTGACCACCCTCAAGCTCGTCATCCTCGACGCGTGCCGGAACAACCCGTTTCCTTTAGCTGGCACCTCCCGCAGCGTCGGCATCGGGCTTGCCCGCATCGAGCCGGAGGGAAACACACTGGTCGCATACGCCGCCAGGCATGGAACGATGGCGGAAGATGGCTCGAGCGGACACAGCCCGTTCACCGAGGCACTGCTCAAGCACATGGCGATACCCGGTCTGGAAGTTCGGCAACTGTTCGGCTACGTGCGCGATGAGGTGGCCGCAGCAACAGACAATCGGCAGCAGCCCTACCTCTATGGCTCTCTCGGCGGCCAGGGGCTCTTCCTGAAGCCACGGGACCCGGCGCCGGCCTCTATATCGTCCACGCTGCCGCTGCCGAGCGAGGCCGAGCGGACGTGGGCAGCGGTCAAGGACACCGATAGCATTGCCCAGTTGGATGTCATTGCAAAACGCTACAGGGGCACCGTCTACGGTGACTTGGCCTTGGCACGGATCGAGGACCTGAGAAGCAAGGAGGAAGCAAAATGGCGCCTTGCCGGGGCCGTCCCGCCCGCCGCGGCTCCCCTGCCGCCACTGGCGCGGCAGCTTCAGGCGGAGCTTCAACGCGTAGGCTGCAGCCCAGGCGTCATCGACGGCGTGTGGAGCGATCAGGCCAAGGCGGCGCTCACAAGGTTCGCACGTCACGCCAAGCTCACCATCCCGACCGGTGAGCCGACGCTCGCCGCCTTGGAGGCGCTCAAAGCACAACAAGGTCGCATCTGCCCCCTGGAATGCGGGCAGAGCACGGTCGAGAAGGACGGCAAGTGCGTTGCCAAGGCCGCGCCGGATCGTAATCAAGGCAAGCGTGCTGTGGCTCGCTATCCGAGGGGCGCGCAGCCAAAGCAGCAGCAGGAGGGCCCCAAGCCGAAAATGTGCTGGGGCCGTGATGGCCGGGCCATGACGATCCTTCCCTGCGACGATCCAAGGGCGACCATGCCAGCGTATTGAGGGCAAGTCGTTGCGTCAGCATGAAGCGCGAACGCAATATGCCTGGCTGGCACGGCTGGTTAGGGGCTTTCGGTCCTAATAACCCATCCTTAGGCTCATCCGAACCGCTTGCGGCTCTCCTCGATGGCGTCCTCGAAGGTCCTGAGGCCGGTGGTCGGTGCGCTGACCAGCACCGCCATGTTGCCGGGGCGGTGCTCGTTCTTCCACATGCGGGTGTGGGCCTTGGGGATCTGGTCCCAGGGGAACACCTCGGACATGGCCGGGTCGACGCGGCGCTCGATGACGAGCTTGTTGGCCTGGGCGGCCTGCAGCAGGTTGGCGAAATGCGAGCCCTGCACGCGCTTCTGGTGCATCCACAGATAGCGGGCATCCATGGTGAGGTTGTAGCCGGTGGTGCCGGCGCAGATCACCACCATGCCGCCGCGCTTCACGACGAACACGGACACCGGGAACGTCGCGGCACCCGGGTGCTCGAATACGAAGTCGACGTTGTTGCCCTTGCCGGTGATCTCCCAGATGGCGGCGCCGAACTTGCGCACCTCCTTGAACCAGGCGTCGTACTCCGGGGTGCCGACCTTGGGCAGCTCGCCCCAGCAGTTGAACTTGGTGCGGTTGATGACGCCGCGGGCGCCCAGCTGCATGACGAAGTCGCGCTTGTCGTCGTCGGAGACGACGCCGATGCCGTTGGCGCCGGACGTGGCGATCAGCTGCATGGCCATCGAGCCGAGGCCGCCGGAGGCGCCCCAGACCAGG
>DATMZP010000047.1:0-6339 GCA_035573595.1 Hyphomicrobiaceae bacterium | reverse complement strand
TCCGGCAACGCCCAGGCGGCCCCGCTGGCGGCCGAGCCGAGCCCGCTCTCCACCACCGATGAGGAGAAGACGCCGCTCGCTAGCATCACCAGCTACAACAATTTCTACGAGTTCGGCACCGACAAGGGCGACCCGGCCCGTCACGCCCAGCGCCTCACCACCAGCCCATGGAAGGTCAAGATCGACGGCCTCGTCAACAAGGGCGCGGACTACGATTTCAACGACCTCATCAAGTCGTCCCGGCTGGAGGAGCGCATCTATCGCATGCGCTGCGTGGAGGGGTGGTCGATGGTCATCCCGTGGGTCGGCTTCCCGCTGGCCGAGGTGCTCAAGCGGGCAGACCCACAGGCCAGCGCCAAGTACGTGGCCTTCGAGACGGTGGTGCGGCCCTCCGAGATGCCGGGCCAGAGCGGTTTCTTCCAGCCGCTGGATTGGCCCTACCGGGAGGGCCTGCGCCTCGACGAAGCCATGCACCCCCTCGCCATCCTGGCCGTCGGCCTTTACGGCGAGACGCTGCCGAACCAGAACGGCGCGCCTATCCGGCTGGTGGTGCCGTGGAAGTACGGCTTCAAGAGCATCAAGTCGGTCGTGCGCATCTCCCTGGTGGAGAAGGAGCCGCCGATCACCTGGAAGTCGCAGAACGCGCGCGAGTACGGGTTCTATTCCAACGTCAACCCGCAGGTGGATCACCCGCGCTGGAGCCAGGCCACCGAGCGGCGCATCGGCGAGGGCGGGCTGTTCGGCAAGCGCCGGCCGACGCTGATGTTCAACGGCTACGGCGAGCAGGTGGCGGGCCTCTACGCCGGCCTGGACCTCAAGGCCAACTACTGACATGGCGGCGCGGCAGGCATCGGCGGGGCTTTCCCGGCTCCTGCTCGGCGCCGATCCGGTGCGACGCGCGATCTACATCCTGGGCATGGTGCCGGCGGTGTGGACCTTCTACCTCGGCCTCACGGACCAGCTCGGCGCCGATCCGCAGAATACGCTGGAGCGGACGCTGGGCCTGTGGGCCTTGCGGTTCCTCATCGCGGCGCTGGCCGTTACGCCGCTGCGACGGCTCGGCGGCCCGAGCCTCATCCGCTATCGCCGCGCCATCGGCCTCCTAGGCTTCTACTACGCGTGCCTGCACCTGACCGTGTATCTCGTGCTCGATCAGGGCCTCGACCTCGCCGCCATCTGGGCCGACATCGTCAAGCGGCCCTACATCACGGTGGGGATGCTGGCCTTCACCATCCTGGTGCCGCTGGCCGCCACCTCCAACAACGCCATGATCCGCCGTCTCGGCGCCCGCGCTTGGCAGCGCCTGCACAAGCTCGTGTACGTGGCGACAGCGGCGGCGGCGATCCACTTCGTCATGCTGGTCAAGTCATGGTGGACGCCGGAGCCGGCGATCTACGCCACCCTCGTCGCGGCGCTGCTGCTCATGCGCTTCTGGTTCTACGCCCAGAAGCGGCTGTGGCCCAAGCCGCGCCCCGTCTCCCGGCCCGTCAGCGCCGAGGGCTGAACCCGCGGCTGCTACGCCGCGATCTGCATCTCCGCCGTCTTCTTGCCCTCCAGGATCGCCGCCACGCCCATGCCGCCGGCCGTGCAGATGGAGATGAGGCCGCGGCCGCCGTGCTCGGAGAGGAGCTTGGCGAGGTTGGCGAGGATGCGCGCGCCTGTCGCCGCGAAGGGATGGCCGAAGGCGATGCTGGAACCGTGCACGTTGAGCCTGCTGCGGTCGATGGAGCCGAGCGGCTCGTCGCGGCCGAGGTGAGTCTTGCAGTAGACCGGGTCCTCCCAGGCCTCCAGCGTAGCCAGCACCTGCGCCGCGAACGCCTCGTGGATCTCGTAAAAGTCGAAGTCCTGCAGCCTGAGGCCGTTGCGTTCCAGGAGGCGCGACACCGCCACGGTCGGCGCCATCAGCAGGCCCTCGCCGGCGACGAAGTCGAGCGCCGTCGTCTGCGCGTCGACGAGATAGGCCTGGACGGGGAGCCCGCGCTGGGCCGCCCATTCCTCGGAGGCCAGCAGCACGGCGGCGGCGCCGTCGGTAAGCGGGGTGGAGTTGGCGGCGGTGAGCGTGCCGCGCTCGGACTTGTCGAAGGCGGCCTTCAGGCTGGCCATCTTCTCCAGGCTGATGTCCTCGCGCATGTTGTTGTCGCGGAATACGCCGGCGAACGGGATCACGAGGTCGTCCATGTAGCCGGAGCGGTAGGCCTCGGCGGCCTTCTTGTGGCTCTCGAAGGCGAGCTGGTCCTGGTCGGCGCGGGAGACCTTCCACTGCTGCGCCATCAGCTCAGTGTGCTGGCCCATGGAGAGCCCCGTGCGCGGCTCGCTCACCGACGGCGGCTGGGGGGCCAGCTCGCCGGGGTGGAAGCCCTTGAAGGCCTTGAGCCGGTCTCCGAACGAGCGCGCGTTCTGCGCCTCGACCAACCGGTGCGCGAACTTCTCCTTGAAGACGATGGGCGCGTCCGAGGTGGTGTCGGACCCCATGGCAATGCCGCTCCCGATCTGGCCGACGGCGATTTTGGCGGCGATCCCCATGGCCGCCTGCAGGCTGGTGCCGCAGGCCTGCTGCATGGTGATGCCGGGCGTGGTGGGCGCCAGCTTGGTGCCGAGCACCGCCTCGCGCGCCAGGTTCCAGTCCCTGGAGTGCGAGACCACCGCGCCGCCCACCGCCTCGTCGATGTACACGCCGGCGAGCTTGTACTTCTCGACCAGGCCGTTGAGCACGGCGGTGAGCATCTCAAGGTTCGACTTGTCCGCGTAGAGCGTGTTGGAGCGGCAGAACGGGATGCGCACGCCGCCAATGATCGCCACGCGCCGCAGGGCATTTTGTGACATGAAGCCCTCCTTATTCTCCGTTAGGGCATTGATGTTTGGGCGTGCCACAGATCTTCTGAACTATCTCGCGAATCTGCGGTGAATAATGGCATGCAAGCTTGCTCTGAAATTCAGACCCTTTCAGATACATGCAATGGTAAGCAACCTGGCTGCGGACAGCGCGGCCCCACTCTTTGTCGTCGGGAACCTGCAGCAATATGCGTTCGCCAGCATTGAGCATGATCGAGACGAACCATCCGTATTTCTCACGAGCTAGAGTACTATCACCCACCTCAGCCGCCGCAAGATCTGGGTGCTCAAAGCTCAAACGCAAGTACTGGTCGTATGTTTGTTGTGCGGTTGCCTCTCGCTGAAGAATGCTGGCATTTCGATATTGGCCAAAAGCGATACAAGCGCCAGCGATGGCGGTCAGCAAAGCTAAGGCTGCAACGGCAGCACTGACGGCTTGCCAATTGACAGAACCGATCGACTTCCTCTCGGGCACAGCAAAATCCCCCCAATATATCTCCCGGCATTCGTCGCCTTAAGCGACTGCAGGTCTGCGGAGCACCTCGACATTCGACTTCACCTCGTTGGCCGCGAAGTGCAGCGGGCCGCCGCGGAAGGGGGCGAAGCCGGTGCCGAAGATCACGCCGGCGTCCACCAGGTCGGCGCTCTCGACGACATTCTCGTCGCGCACGCGCTCGGCCTCGCGGATCAGCGGGTCCACCAGCTCGCGGCCCAAGCGCTCCAGCTCGCCCTTGTCCCACGGCTTCTCAGGGCTCGCCTTCTGCGGCTTGCCGTCCTTCCAGACGTAGAAGCCCTCGCCCGACTTCTTGCCGAGCTTGCCCGCCGCCACCATCTGGTCGAGCTTCGAGCCTCCGGGCGGCGCGATCTTCAGGATATTACCGACGCTGGCGCACACGTCGAGCCCCACGGTGTCGGCCAGCTCCACCGGCCCCATGGGCATGCCGAAGGTGCGGGCCGCCTCGTCGATCTTCTCCTTCATCTCGCCGCGCTCCACCCGCTGCAGCGCCGCCATCATGTAGGGGCCGAGCACGCGGTTGACGACGAAGCCGGGGCTGCTCTTCGCGATCAGCGGGAACTTGTCGATGGCCGTGACGAAGGCGCAGCCCTTCTGCACCTCCTCATCGCGCGTATCCGTCCCCTTGATGACCTCGACCAGGGGCATCTGCGCAACCGGATTGAAGAAGTGGATGCCGATCAGCCGGCCGGGGTCGGCGAGCGGGGCAGCGATCTCCTCGATCATGATGGACGATGTGTTGGTGGCGAGCACCGCACCCGGCTTCAGCTTGCCTTCGATCGACTTGAAGAGGTTCTGCTTGGCCTCCAGCCGCTCGACGATGGCCTCGATCACCACGTCGGCACGGGAGATGTTGGCACCCGTCGGATCGGCGATCAGGCGGGCCGCGGCGGCGTCGCGCTGGGGCTTGGTCCTGAACTTGCGGGCGAACAGCTTCTTCTGCGCGGCGATGCCCTTGGCGATCTGGTCCGCATTCATGTCCTGCAGCGACACCTCCATGCCGGAGGCGACGCACCAGCCGGCGATATCGGCGCCCATCACGCCGGCGCCGATCACGTGCACGCGCAGCGGCTTGAACGGCAGGTCCTTGGGCGCCTGACCTTTGAGCATCTCCATCAGCTTGAACACGCGACGCAGGTTGCGCGAGGTGTCGCTCATCATCAGGGGTGCGAACGCGCGCGTCTCGGCCGCCTTCATGCCCTCCAGGTTGCCGCCGTGCGTCTCGAACAGGCCAATGAGGCGGAACGGCGCCGGGTAATGGTCCTCCCGCACCTTCTTGGCCGTCTCCGCGCGCATCCTCCTGGCCAGCAGATCCCGCGCCGGCCATTGGCGCGCGAGGTCCTTCCAGAGCGGTGCCGGCTTGGACCTGCGCTTCCGCTCGATCGCCTTGCGCGCCATCCACGGCAGGTTGAGAGGGCTTGGCGCCAGTTCGTCGACGAGGCCCATGCCGCGGGCGGCGCCGGCGCGAACCATCGAGCCGGTCAGCATCATGGGCATGGCGGCCAGCGCGCCGGCCTGGCGGATCGAGCGCGCCGTGCCGTTGAAGCCGGGGAAGATGCCGAGCCGCACCTCGGGGAAGCCCAAGCGGGTGGCGTCGTCGCGGGTGGCGATGCGCCAGTGGCAGGCGAGCGCCAGCTCCAGACCGCCGCCGAGGCAGAAGCCGTGGATGCAGCAAACGACAGGCACTGGCATGCGCTCGATGCGCTCGAGGTAGCCGTTGACGAGGCTCACGCTCTCGACCACCTCGCGCTCGCTCGTCAGCTGCTCGAACTCGCGCACGTCGGCGCCGACGATGAAGCCCTTCTCCTTGCCGGAGATGATGACGAGGCCGCGAACGGTGCGGTCGCGCGCGCCGCGCTCCACAGCATCGACGATGGCGCCCAGCTCCTCCAGCGCCCGCCGGCTGAACGAGTTCTGGCTCTCGCCCTCGCGGTCGAACACGGCCCAGGCGATGCCCTGCCGGTCCACCGAGTAGCGCCAGTCGATGAGGCTCGTCACATCCGTCATGGCCCTACCTCCGCATTTAGTGGTCAGTCGTCAGTGGTGGGGTGCGGGCGGGAGGGTGGCTACCACTGACCACTGACCACTCACCACTGACGCTTTCATTCTGCCGCCGCGCTCTGCACGGCGCGCGCGTTGTGGCCCGCCGTCATGTAGTGCGGCCGGAGCTCCGCCGGATCGAAATGATCGACGGCGATGACGCGGGCCGTCAGCGCCTCGACCTCGCGCAGCAGACGCGCCTCGTCGTCGGAGATGACGCCCTGATCGGCGGCCTCGCCGATCCAGTCGGTGCCGTGCACGCGCCGCACCCGGCCCTGCCGCACTGCGCGATCCAGCTTCTTCTCGGCGGCCTCCGCGGCGACGGCCTTGGCGAACGTGACCTCCAGGAGGCCGGTCGGGTCGTTGGGGTTGTCCGAGACATAGATATAGCGGGTGAGGCGGTCGCGCACCTCGCCGGGGGCCAGCACCAGCTCCACGCACGTGTGGCCCAGCCAGTCCGGCGCGGGCTTATAGCGCGCGCCAAGCGGGAAGGCGGCGAGCCGCATCAGCCAGCGCACCGGCAGCGACGGGAAATTGTCCACGGCACCGCGTAGAGCCTGCTGGAAACGCCACAGGCCGTTGTGGGCGCAGAGCCCCACGATGTGGCGGTCGCCCGCCGGCTTGCCATCGTCCTCGTAGCGCTTCAGCACGCAGGCGAGCAGGTAGAGTTCCGAGAGCGCATCGGCAAGGCGGCCCGTTATCTTCTGCTTCGTCTTGAGCCCGCCGCCGAGCACGGCCACCGCAAGGTCGGCCACGAGCGCAAAGCTGCGGGAGCAGCGCCACAGCTGGCGGTACCATTCGGCGGTGCCGTAGGCCTTGTCGGGGACCCGGCCGAACCAGCCGCCCGTCAGGTTATGGAACAGCGCGCCGGACAGGTTGGAGACGGTGAAGGAGACGTGGTCGGAGAACGCCTGCTCGAAGGCCGCAAGGCCGCGCTCGTCGTCGGCGTCCTG
>DATMZP010000046.1:0-3820 GCA_035573595.1 Hyphomicrobiaceae bacterium | reverse complement strand
GAACAGCCCGCCGTTGCGGTATTCCGCGAGGCCGGTCAGGCCATCGATGCCGGTCACGGCAAGCCCCGCCGTCTGCAGGGGCTCAAGCAGCGAGTAGGAGAGCCACTGCGAGAGCTTGTGCAGGGGCACCAGCCCGGAGGTCGCATCGTCCGTCGCCAGCGCCGGATGGCGCCAGCAATCGCCGAGCGGCACGCCGCCGAGCTCCAGCCGCGAGGGCCAGACCGGGCCCAGGTGCCGCAGCACCGCCGACAACACGGCCGGCGCCGCCACGGACCGGCCGCCGGCGCCTGCCGTCAGGTGGTCAAACAGGCCGCCGGGGCGGGCGTTGTCGCAGCGGCCGAAGACTTCCGGGCGCGCCGCGACGGTGGCGCCAAGCCGGCGGAGCAGGTCCACGCGGCCCTCGACGCCCAGCAGCGGATTTCCTGCATCGACCTGGAAATGGCGGCGCAAGGTCTCGCCGCTCATCGTCTGCAGCACGGCGGCATCGACCCGCAGGGGCCGGCACGGATCGGAGGAGAAGGCGCCGGCGGCGAACATGTCGAGGCTGGCGAGCGCCAAGCCCTCCGAACGGCCCACGCGGGCGCCGCTTGCGGGGTCTCGATAGGTCCAGTCCGGCCCTGCGCCCGCGTCGAGCAGGACGCTGACGACGGCAAGGTCGAATTCCGCTCTGGCTCTTTCCCCAGCATCGCGCCATTCGTGGCTTCGCTGAATGCGCTCCCAGCGGTCCTCGCCGTTCGCCACAAAGTGGCGCCAGCGCGAATGGAAGGGAATATCGAGCGTCGGATAGGCGGCGCGCGTGATCTCGATCACCAGGTCGGCGGCGGCATCGAGCTTGCCCAGATCGATATGGAAGTGACCGAGCCTGTCATCCAGTGCCAGCGCCAGCAGCCGGTGGGCGCGCTCGCGCACCGCCGCGGCGCTCAAAAGAGAAAGGGCTGCTGCCGGCTCCGGCCGCCTGGGTTCCAATCGCGGTTCCATCCGGTTTTCCGGGCTCAGCTCTTGTCGAGCTCGCGGCCGACCGTGCCGGCCGGGTCCTGCGCCCCGGCCTCGGGCGCGGTGTAGTACCCCGCCGCCTTCTTGGCCACGATCTCCACCTGGGCGTCGGCGGGCACCAGCTCGTCGGGGATCGGCACGCGCTCGACGATCTCGATGCCCTGGCCCACCAGGGCGTCGTATTTCATGTCGCTCATGGAGACGAAGCGGTCGATGCGCCTGAGCCCCAGCCAATGCACGACGTCGGGCATGAGCTGCTGGAAGCGCGCGTCCTGCACGCCGGCCACGCACTCGGTGCGCTCGAAGTAGGCGGTGGCCGCGTCGCCGCCGCGCTTCCTCGCATTGTAGACCAGGAACTTCGTGACCTCGCCGAGCGCGCGGCCTTCCTTGCGGTTGTAGACGATGACGCCGAGCCCGCCCCGCTGCGCCTCGCGCACGCACTCCTCGATGCCGTGCAGCAGATAGGGCCGGCAGGTGCAGATGTCGGAGCCGAATACGTCGGAGCCGTTGCACTCGTCGTGGACGCGGCAGGCGATGCGCGTCGCCGGGTCGGCCAGCTTCGCCACGTCGCCGAACAGGTACACCGTGGTGCCGCCGATGGGCGGCAGGAACACCGAGAGGTCGGGCCGTGTGACCAGCTCGGGGAACATGCCCGCCGTCTGCTCGAACAGTGTGCGGCGCAGGCTCGTCTCGGTGGTGCCGAAGCGCTCGGCGATGCCCGGCAGGTACCAGACCGGGTCGATGGCCGCCTTGACGACAGAGACCGCGCCGCTCTGGTGCACGATGGCGCCGTCGTTGGCGAGGCGACCGGCCACCACCGCAGCCCGAATCTCGGAGATGTCGAGCCGCGCCCGGGTCACGGCGATGCTGGGGCGGATGTCCGTTCCTTCGGCAATCTCCCGCGCGAAGGCCTCCGCCGCCGTGTGACCCCACGGGTCCAGCGACACGATGGTGTGCTTGCCGGCCCACTGCTCGAACGGGCCGATGGTGGCCACGGGCTGCGTGTTGGCAAGGTCGGGGCGGCGCAGCGGGTTGAGCGCGCCGGACGAGACCGCCAGCGCGCGGTAGAGCGCGTAGGAGCCGCCGTGGGTGCCGATGGCGTTGCGGTCCTGCGGGCGCGATACGGTGCCGATAATGGGTCCGCGCTCGCGCCCCGTGGCGGCGCCCCACGCCACAGGAAAGCGCGGCTTGGCTCCGGGGGCCGGATGCGAGGTGAGACGGATGTGGTCGATGCGGTTCATCTGGGTCATTGCCGACCCCCAGAACGCCAACGGCCCGCCGTGATGGACGGGCCTCCATGGCGACGCTGCGGGTTGTCACGGCGCCAGCTCTCCGGCGCCCGTGACCCATCATAGCACAGTCGGCGCAGCCTAGACGACAAAGTTGCGGCCGGAGGCGCTCGCCGGCGGGTTGTGTCTCGGAGGCAACGGGAGCGCCGCCGGGCCCCGATCGGCAGCATCTACCCTACATGCAGGCAGATCGGCGGGGATAGTGAATCGCGGTTCATTATGTATGTAGGCAGACGATGACTGGGGCCGGCCACATGTGGCATGATGTCCAGGCCTCGGAGATGAGATTGCGGTTCGCCTGCAGGACCGCGTCTCAGCGCAGGAGCCGGGGGCCGCAGTCCGATACCTCGCCCGGCATGGCGGATAGACCGTCCGAGCGCCGGCGCCCCGGACCTCCAACCCCGGACTTGGCGGGGACGGAGCCGGGGACTCCCTCGACGCACGCTCGAGGACAAGGGGGTGCGGATCGCGGCGAAGTCGTTCTCCGATACCCCGCAGGGCAAGGTGGATAGGCCATCCAAGCGTCGGGCGGCCGTCGGAGATGGCCGAGCAGGGCGTTCTTCGTGCCCCGCGCTAAGGTCAGAGGCCAACGGGCGCGAGCCTGGACGCCCTGCTCCTCCTTTCTCACCCTCGGGCGGTGCGCCGCCGCGAGGCTGGAGCCACTGCTGAGCACCCCCGCGCATGGCAGTCGATCCGCGTCGCGTCCTTCAGCCTCTCGTCACCTGCCGTTGTACGACCTCTGCGGGTTCCTCAGCGCCTCGTCTCCGTCAGCGAATAGCGCGGGTCGGCTGCCAGGCACTCGGCCTCGGGGACGCCCAGCTCCTTCCGCACGATATTGGTGCCGAGCACCATGGAGACCATCTTGTAGGCGGCGTGCCGGCGGCCCATGCCCTCGCGGCCCATGCCGCAGTCGGAGGAAATGACGAGCCGCTCGGCCGGAATGTACTTCAGCGCCTCGCGGATCAGCGCCGCCACCTCGTCGGGGCGCTCCACCTGCAGCGAGTGGTGGTTGACGACGCCGATCACGATCTTCTTGTCCTTGATGCGCTCGCCGATGGCCTTGAGGTCGCCGGGGCCGGACGAGCAGGTCTCGAAGGTGAGGGCGTCGGCGTCCACCTCATTGAGCGCCTCCAGCGTCGGCTGGTAGCTCTGGACCTCCTTGAAGATGCGCTGCTGGCACGGGTTGCCCCAGCAGGTGTGGCACCACACCTCGGTCTTGCCGCGCAGTACTTTCACCGTGTTGTTGAACACCTTGACGAGATCGGCCGTGTCCAGCTTGCCGAACGCCTTGCCGCGCACCGGCACCATGTGGATCTGCGGCTCCTCCATCTGGATCACCGGACAGCCGGCGTCGGCGAGCTCATTGAGCTCCTGATTGATGGCTTCGGAGAATGCCCAGGTGCGCTCGATCGGATCCTTGTAATGGTCGTCGGCGACGGAGGCTGCGAGAAGCTCCGGCAGGATGGTGCCGAACTTGACCGGTTTGCGCGTCATGCGCTGCGCCGCCTTCCACAAGGCGGCGTATTGCAGGTTGCCGC
>DATMZP010000045.1:0-5205 GCA_035573595.1 Hyphomicrobiaceae bacterium | reverse complement strand
CCACCTCGGGATGCAGCATCTCCGCCAGCATCTCGGCGCTGTCGGCGAGGCGGGGGCCGGGGCGATTGAAGTAGGCGTTGCCATCGGCGAAGAAGACGCGACCGTGCCGCACGGCAACGAGGCCTGCCCATCCGGGCTTGGCTTGCAGCAGCGGCAGCTCCTGCAGGCAGCGCTCGAGGCCATAGCCGCAAGGGCCCACCACGATGACCTCGGGGTCGGCGGCCGCCAGCTCGCCCCACTGCATCCAGTCGGAATGCTTGCCGGCCTCGCCGAACAGATTGTGGCCGCCGGCAGCCTCGATCAGCTCCGGCATCCAGTTGCCGCCGGCCATCAGCGGCTCCACCCACTCGATGAAGGCCACGCGCGGCCTCGGCCGGCCCGCCACGCGGGCGCCGACGGCGGCGAACCGCTCCTGCATGCGGCCGACGAGGGCGTCGCCGGCACCGGGCGCCTGCAGGGTCTGTGCAACCCTGCGGATGTCGGCGTAGGCGTCGGCGAGGCAGTCGGGCCTGAGCGAGACGATCTGCACGGGCCGGCCGGTCCAGGTGCAGGTGGCCGCCTCCACGTCGGCGAGGCTGACGGCGCAGACTTCGCAGTGGTCCTGGGTGAGGATCACGTCGGGGGTGAGGGCGGCCAGCGCCTCCGCATCGACGCGATAGACGGAGAGCCCCTCGCGCACGATGGCGCGCACCCTGGCATCGATCTCCGCGCTGGAGCCCTCCACCTTGAACTTGGGCGCCGTCAGCGCGGGGAGGGGCAGGACCTCGGCGGGAAAGTCGCATTCATGGCTCCGCCCGACCTGCAAGGCGCCGCACCCCAGGCCGTGCAGGATCTCCGTGGCGCTGGCGATCAGGCTGACGATGCGGGGGTGGGTGGCGGCGGGCATATTTTGTCTGGCTCTCCGAGAATCGAGTGGGCGAGCGCTGCCCGCTCGCCACCATCGTGCCGCCGTGCTCGCGGCCGTCAAGGACGAGCCCCTGCGGGATGGCGCGCTTCGCGCGCCATCCTTGACGACCGCTGCGCGCGGCGGCTTACGAGATAGGCGTCGGGGCGGAAGGATGCTCCGCAGGGGCCGAACAGAAGGATGGTATCAGAGGGTTTGGCCGATACGGGTGGCGCGAAACGAGGAAACTTAAGTATAGAAACCGGTAAATTCATTTGTATTCAGGTCACGGATTGTCTACGCTAAGAGCGATGGGATCTAACGCCACCCCCCACGAATGAGTCGAATTAGTCAGTCACTGGAGCCCGTTGTGCAGGCCGCAGACAACTCTGGTGGACTTACACCACGGTATGTATGGGATTGTGACCGCTTGCTTCCGGGCGAAGGAGAGGTAGAGGTCACCATCGGTGACTTGCTAATCAGGCTCGATCTCAGATTTCCACATGAGCGACGCTATGCGCTTGGTTTCTTATATGGGTTCCGCAACCCCCAGGCGGATATCGACCGTGCATTGTTTCAAAAATATGTGCGCCGTGGCGACTGTATTCTTGATGCGGGGGCGAACATTGGCGTCACGGCCGCCGAGGCGCTAGCCTGCGGGGCCGATCACGTTGTTTGTGTCGAACCCGAGCATGCTCTGGTTGGGCGATTAAAGTCGCTCAAATTGTGCTCGCGAGGTCGTATGAGTGTCTGGGACTGCGCCCTTGGTGCGGGCGGTGGCTCCGCTCAGCTATTGCTGTCACAGGGACACAATCAGGGTCACACGATTTCACCCAGGATGGTATCTTTGTTCCCGAACCTCTTTGATAAAACCGTGGAGAGAGTAGAGGTAACGACGGTTGACCTTATTTTGGCCGAGCGGTCGGCGACCCTTTGGAAGCTGGATGTCGAGGGTATGGAAGCTGACGTGATCAGAGGAGCTCGCCAGACGCTTGAACGCTCACCACCCCACACGATCTTCGCGGAACTCTACGACCCGTTTGTCGATGAGTTTTTAGAGTTGTTGCCGGGGTTCCAGGTCAGGCGAGCTGCGCTAACAAAGAAGGACTATGCGCTACACTTGTTTGATCAGATTGGCGGTCCTCTGACGGATGAATTTTGCTCGACCAGCCCGACCTACGTCTGCACAAGAGACGATTGACTCTCACGACAGGCGGTTCTGGCAGAGCGTTTCCAGCGCTCGTATCCGTGTTTCTTGTCGCTTGACTATGCTGAGGAGCAGGACGGTCACTCTTTCGTAAGCCACCCCATCTGGCACACGCCTAGCGCCGTGCTTGAGCATTTTTTCTCCAGTAATCCCGGCATCTGCTCGCCTCTCGACGATCTCGTAATCCTCTGGAGGATAGCCCCAGCTGACGAGGCGGGGTTCGATTTCGGCGACCTCCTCGGCGATCAAGCCATACCAGGACCATGCTGGATTGTCCGCCGGGCATTCTGATCTGTACCAAACAGGGCGGAGCTTCAGTACGTTGTTAGCATAGGTCGGTTCTACATCTTCGACGTCGGATTTGTAGCGTGCCGAAGAAGTGGATCGCAGGAGTTCGTTCGCTGGAGCGGAACCACTGTTCAGTACGGCGTTTGCTGCGCTCGCCGTGGTAACAACTCCGGGAAAATAGGGATTCCCGCTTGGCGCTATCTCAAATTGTGCGCTCTGGGAGCCGGCGTTGGCTGGTAGAATCCTGAACCGACCTGAGTTGTCCGCGCCCGAGCGTGCAAACTGGAGCGACCCAATATTGTTTACAACTAAGCTGTTGTCCTGAATGGCAAAGTCGTAGTTGACAGCGAAGCCATCGGTCATATTGCCGGACGACGAGGCTAGGACCTGGGAGCCACCGATTGCGGTGTTCGTACCGCTGGTCGTGCGTTCTGTTCGCAGCGGCGGATATGTGCCGCTCGACACGAACATCTGCCCCGCGGTGCGCACCACGCCGGTACCTTTTGGGGCGAGGCGGAGGTCGATGTTGGGGTCGGTGCCTTCGGCGGCGAGTTGCGGGCCGGTGCCGGTGGGGGCGTTGGTTACGCCGATCTGGTTCACGGCGCCGGCGGTCTTGTGGAACACCAGCTGCTCGTTGCCGGCGTCGTCGGTGAGGCCGGTGGCGTCGTCGAAGGCGATGTTGTGGCCGTTGGCGTCGAGGTCGCCTCCGAGTTGCGGCGCGGCGTCCTCCACCACCTCGTCGAGACTGCCGACGGCGAATGCGGTCCAGGCCGCGCCGCTCCAGATGTAGAGCGTGTCCTCGTCGGCCACCCAGGCGAGCCAGCCCTCGTTCGGGGTGTAGAAGGCCCAGGCGGCGTCCTGCCAGGCGGCGATCCTGCCGGCCTGGCCCGACCAGACGCCGGTGGGGCTCGCGGCCACGATGTAGCGGGCGCCCTCGGCAGGCGAGACGGGCGGGGCGGCGAGGTCCTTGTCGAGCACAGCCAGCTGGACGATGGCGTCGAGCGCGCGCAGCGCCTCGTTATGAGTGACGTGCTTCTGCGCCTGGGCGGCGGCGATGTAGGGGAGGCTCAGGTTGGGGGTGGTGTCCATGCCGTCGGGTCCCATGCCGGTGTTGCGTGGGCGCAATTGGAGCACGGCGGCGAGGGGGCGGGGATAAGTGGGCGCGATTTCGCCGGAAGGTCCGGGATAGCCTGTGGCATCGGCTTCCGGCGAGGACCGGTTGCGGCCGGCAAAAAAAAGAGCCGCTTGGGGAGAAGCGGCTCTTCAAGTTGACAGGGAGGCGTAAGGGAGTGGACGGGGCCACTCGCATCCAGATGTCTGGATGGCGTGAATATCGGTGCGAATGCCTAAGATTCGGTAAATGCCAGCCCACGTCGCAATCGGTGGCGGGGAGGATCAGCCGCCGCAGGCCCACTATGGCGCGCTGCGGGGGCCGGTGCGCAGGCTCGGCGCGCCGCGCATCCCGGTGAGCTATGCGCCGACGCTGGAGGACGAGGTGCGGGTGACGGCGGACCGGATCGCCGCGACGGCGCGCGAGATGATTGGTGCGGGGTCAGACCCGTTGGTGCGATCGGGGTCAGACCCCTCGCGCAAAGCGTAGAGTTTTCATCGAGGGGTTGGAGGCGAGGGGTCTGACCCCAGCGATAGAGGCGAGGGGTCTGACCCCTATCACGGAGGAAAGCGGAACAATGAAGAACGGATGGAGATCGCTCGCCGCGCCGGCGGCCGTGGTTGCGGCCGGCGCGATTGCCGCTCCGGCACAGGCGTAGAGCTACAAGGCCGAGTACCGCGTCTCGACCGTGGTCGGCAACCCGTTCCCCTGGTTCCTCTCGGCGCAGAAATGGGCCGACCTCGTCAAGGAGCGCACGGCCGGCCGCATCGCGATGAAGATCTATCCGGGCACCTCCCCTGGTCGGCGGCGATCAGACCAAGGAGTTCACCGCCATGCGCCAGGGCATCATCGACATGGCGGTCGGGTCGACCATCAACTGGTCGCCGCAGGTGCAGGAGCTCAACCTGTTCTCCATGCCGTTCCTGATGCCGGACTACAAGGCCATCGATGCCCTCACCGGCGGCGAGGTCGGCAAGAAGCTGTTCGACATCATCGCCTCCAAGGACATCGTGCCGCTGGCCTGGGGCTAGAACGGCTTCCGCGAGCTCACCAACTCCAAGCGCGCCGTCCGCACCCCTGACGACCTTAAGGGGCTGAAGGTGCGCGTGGTCGGCTCGCCGTTCACGGCGCTCGGCGCCAACCCGACCCAGATGAGCTGGGCCGATGCCCAGCCTGCCCTCTCCACCGGCGCGGTGGACGGCCAGGAGAACCCGCTCACCATCTTCACCGTGGCCAAGCTGCACACCGTGGGCCAGAAGCACGTGACGCTGTGGCACTACGTGGCCGATCCGCCGATCTTCGCGGTGGCCAAGAGCGTCTGGGAGACCTTCACGCCGGACGACCAGAAGATCCTGCGCGCGGCGGCGCTGGAGGCCGGCAGGTACGGCCTGGAGATCGCCCGCAAGGGTGTGACGCCTGAGGATCAGTTGATGCTCAAGGACATCGGCGGCCTTGGGGTGGAGATTTGGCCTGGCGAGATGGGCATGCCGCGCCCGCCGTTCTGGCGCTCTTTACGCGACGCCATCTGGGGCTGATGGCGCCGGTGCTGATCCTGGGCGGCATGCGGGCCGGGTGGTTCACGCCCACGGAAGCCGCGGTGGTGGCGGTGGTCTACGGCCTGTTCGTCGGGTTCGTGGTCTACCGCTCGCTGACGCTGCGCGATCTCTACGAGATGCTGGTCGAATCGGCCGAGATCACCGGCATCATCTTGATCAT
>DATMZP010000044.1:0-2769 GCA_035573595.1 Hyphomicrobiaceae bacterium | reverse complement strand
CGTCATCCCGGAAGCCGAGCGCAGCGAGGCTATCCGGGACCCCGCGAGGCGAGACGGAGCCACACATCACGAGGTCCCGGATCGGAGCGCCGCTCGCCTGCGGCTCGCAACGCCCCGTCCGGGATGGCAGGTCGAAAGGTTCGCCTAGATCCGCACGCCGTTCGTCGAGAACACGACCGATGAGGCGTTGGGGAAATAGCCGTCGTTGAGCACGTAGGCCGCGCCGACCCCGAGCAGTGCCGCCACCAGGCAGGCGAGCAGGAAAACGCGCATGGGTTGCCCCTCCTCTCTTCCCTATCCGGCCATCGCTATTCGGCCGGCGCCGCGCCGCGGACGCGCCCTTTCTTCGCCTGCTTCTCAAGCCACAGGCTGTGGTGCTGGCGCGCCCAGTTCACGTCCACCTCGCCCCCGCCCATGGCCTGGAAGGCGCCTTGCATGCCGATGGTGCCGATGTAGATGTGGGCCAGCATGATGGCAATGAACACGAGCCCGACCACGCCATGCACCATCTGCGCCAACTGCATGCCGGCGATATCGGTGGCGTAGAAGGGAAGCATCAGCAGATAGCCGGTGACGGCCACGGCGCCGCCGCCCAGCACCACGATCCAGTAGATCGCCTTCTGGCCGGCGTTGAAGCGCCCGGCCGGCGGATGCTTGCTGCCGACGATGCCGCCACCCTGCGCGACCCACTTGAAATCGCTGGGCGTTGGGAGGTTCCACGCGATCCACATCAGGAAGATCAGCACCACTCCGAGGGTGAACGGGAAGCTCAGGTAGTTGTGGGCGTACTTGGCCCACTGCGACCACTCGGCAAAGCCCGCAGGCCCGATCAGCGGCGTGAGCAGCTCCTTGCCGAAGGTAATGTTGAGGCCGGAGATGGCGAGCACCACGAACGAGGCCGCCGTCATCCAGTGCACGAAGCGCTCGAAGGCGTTGAAGCGCACCAGCCTCGCCTGCGACGGCCCTCCTTCGATGCGCACCGAGCCTCTGATCAGGTAGAACAGGACGATGAGGCCCAGCATGCCGAGAATGGCGACGGCGCCGATCCAGCGCAGTGTGACCTGGTGGAACTGGCGCCACGCGCGGCCCTCCGGCTGCTCCAGCACCCGCGTGCGCGTGTCGGGTAGAGTGCCGCGTCCCTGGATGCGCTGCAGCTCCTTCAGCAGCTCCTTCTCCTTCACCGACTGCGCGGTTGGATTGACCTGCGTGGGCTGCTGCGCCTTGCCGGGCGACACCGCGAACAGGGCGGCCAGCCCAAGTAGCAATGCGGCGATGAAGACCCGGAGCGATGCGCTCGTTGGCATTCCTTTGCCTCCCTGATCCTGCAGTTTCCGCCGTGCGGCGGAGACGAATAGGGCGCCGGGTTGGCTCCCGCCGCCCGCCCCGTATCGTTTACGACTCGATGTTCTCGCGGTAGGCCGTCTGCCAGCCCCAGGCGCCCGAGCTGTAGCCGCGGCGGACCACCCGCTCCTGGAAGATCTTGGCGATGATCTCGCCATCGCCTGCCAGCAGCGACTTGGTCGAGCACATCTCGGCGCAGATCGGCAGCTTGCCCTCGGCCAGCCGGTTCGAGCCGTAGCCGGTGAACTGGCCGTTGTCGCGGCTGCCGTACTCCGCCGGCGTCAAGTCCGCCTCCGGGCCGCCGGCGCAGTAGGTGCACTTGTCCATCTTGCCGCGCGAGCCGAAGTTGCCGACGCGAGGATACTGCGGTGCGCCGAACGGGCAGGCGTAGAAGCAGTAGCCGCAGCCGATGCACAGGTCCTTCGAATGCAACACCACCCCGTCCGCCGTGGTGTAGAAGCAGTTGACGGGACACACGGCCGCGCAGGGCGCGTCCGTGCAGTGCATGCACGCCATCGACACCGAGCGCTCACCGGGCTTGCCGTCGTTGATGGTGACGACGCGCCGGCGGTTGATGCCCCAGGGGACATCGTGCTCGTTCTTGCAGGCGGTGACGCAGGCGTTGCACTCGATGCAGCGGTCGGCGTCGCAGAGAAACTTCATCCGAGCCATGGCCGTTTCCTCCCTACGCCGCCCTGACCTGGCAGAGCGTGGCTTTCGGCTCCTGCATGCCCGTGACCGGATCGAAGCCGTACGTCGTCAGTGTATTGACGCTCTCGCCCAGCACCACCGGGTCGGCGCCCTGCGGGTATTTGCGCCTCTGATCGTCGCCCTGGTACCAGCCGCCGAAGTGGAACGGGCACCAGGTCACGCCCTTGCCGACGCGCTCGGTGACCAGCGCCTTCATGCGCGCCCGCGGCTTGGTGTCTGCAGCACCGAACACCCAGACCCATCCGCCGTCCTTGATGCCCCGCTCGGCGGCATCGGCCGGATTGATCTCGATGAACATGTCCTGCTGCAGCTCGGCCAGCCACTTGTTGGAGCGCGTCTCCTCGCCGCCGCCCTCGTACTCCACGAGGCGTCCCGAGGTGAGGATCAGCGGGAACTCCTTGGCGATGCCCCGCTCCACGGCCGTCTTCTGCACGTCGAAGCCGACATTCGGCACCCGGAACTGCCGCGCGTTGGGCAGTGTCGGATACTTGGCGACCAGCTCCGGCCGCGGCGTGTAGATCGGCTCGCGATGCACCGGAACCGCGTCCGGCAGGCCGAACGCGTTGGCGCGGGCCTTGCCGTTGCCGTAGTGCATGCAGCCGTGCTTCATGGCTACGCGTTGAATGCCGCCCGACAGGTCGATCGCCCAAGAAACATTGTCCGGTGTGGCTCCTCCTATGCGCTCGATAGTGGCGCGCTCAGCCTCGGTCAAGTCGG
>DATMZP010000043.1:0-12459 GCA_035573595.1 Hyphomicrobiaceae bacterium | reverse complement strand
TGGCGTTGTAGCGGGCGGGAACCGAGAAGCCGATCTCCTTGCTGCCGGGAGCGGTGCGGGGCACGCGGTCGACCAGGGCTTCGACATGGGGCGGGACCGGCATCGCTGGAAATCTCCCTCCTTCTGCGGACCGATCAGCTTGTGCGGCTGCCCGCGTAGCGCGCCATGAACCCCGGCGACATGGCCCGGAGGCGATCCTCGTCGATCCGGTCGGAGCGGGTGACGTAGCTCATGGCGAGGTCGAGCGGCGCCAACGCCATGTGATCAGCAAAGCGCTCGTACCAGAGGGCGGAGCGCCGCGAGGCCGCGACCAGCTTCTCCACCGGGGAACGCCGCGCCGCCTCGTAGCGCGCCAGCGCCGCGGGAAGGTCGCCAAGCTCGGCTTCCAGGGCCTTCACGAGCGCCAGCGCGTCCTCCAGCGCCAGCCGCGTGCCCGAGCCGATGGAGAAGTGCGCCGTGTGCAGCGCGTCGCCGATCAGCACCACGTTGCGGAACGACCAGCGCTCGTTCCAGATCCAGGGGAAGTTGCGCCAGAATGAGCGGTTGGAGATGAGGGGATGCCCCTGCAGGGCGCCGGCGAAAACCTGCTCGCACAGCCGGCGCGTCTCCTCCTCGGTCGCGGTGGCGAAGCCCGCCCGCAGCCAGGTGGCGCGGTCGCACTCCACGATGAAGGTGCTCATGTCCGGCGCGTAGCGGTAGTGATGGGCGTTGAAGGAGCCGAGGCCGGCGGCGGCGACGAAGGTCTGGGTCAGCGTGTCGAACGGGCGCGTGGTGCCGTACCAGATGAACTTGTTGGTCAGATAGGAGAGCGAATGGCCGAGGTCGCCCTCGAAGGTCCGCCGCACCAGCGAGCTCACGCCATCGGCCGCGACGATCAGGTCGAACGCTGCCAATTCGTCGAGCGAGGCGACGGGCCGGCCGAAGCTCAGCGCAACGCCCGCCTCGCGTGCCCGCTGCTGCAGGAGCTGCAGCAGCTCAAGCCGCCCGATGGCCGAGAAGCCGATGCCGTCGATGACGACGGCATCGCCGCGGTGCACGATGGTGATGTCGCGCCAGGTCTCCAGGCGCGGGGCGATCAGGTCGGCGGTGCCGGGGTCGTCCTCGCGCAGGAACTCCAGCGCCCGGTCGGAGAACACGACACCGAAGCCCCAGGTCGCGTCGGCCGGGTTCTGCTCGATCAGCTCGACAGCATCGCGCGGATGCCGGGCCTTCCACAGAGAAGCAAAATAGAGCCCCGCAGGCCCACCGCCGAGAACGGCAATACGCATCAACCCCTCCCGGCCTGCGGCCGTCGCGGGATGCCGTCACGCCTTCGGCCAGAGCACCATCTGGGTGCAGCGGAACTGGGCAATGGGCTTGCCGCCGCCCTCCGGCGTCACGACGGCGTCCCAGACCTGGGTGGAGCGGCCCTGGTGCAGGGGGCGCGCGACGCACACGAGGGTGCCCTCCCAGGCCGAGCCGAAGAAATTGCTCTTCAGCTCGATGGTGGTGAAGCCGTTGGCGCCCTCAGGCAGGGCCGCCACGGTGCCGTAGCCGCAGCAGGTGTCGGCCAGCGTCACCACGGTGCCGGCGTGAAGATAGCCGTTGGGGGCCATCAGCGCCTTGCGGATGGCCACCCTGGCAATGACCTCTGTCGGCTCCACCTTCTCGAAGACGATGCCGATGACCCCGGGTAGGTTCTCGGCGCCCCTGGCGGTCCACTCCTCGGGTGTCGCCAGGCGCCTGATGTCCATGGAACCCCCGCCCCCTGCGCCTGCCATCGTCACATCCGCTCCAAGATCACGGCGATGCCCTGACCGACGCCGATGCACATGGAGACGAGGGCGTAGCGTCCGCCGGTGCGCTGCAGCTGGCGGGCGGCGGTGAGCGCCAGGCGGGCGCCGGAGGCGCCCAGCGGATGGCCCACGGCGATGGCGCCGCCATTGGGGTTGACGCGGCTGTCGTCGGCGGGGAGGCCGAAGCCCCTGACGCAGGCCAGCACCTGGGCGGCAAACGCCTCGTTGATCTCGATGACGTCCATGTCCTTGAGCGTGAGGGCGGCGCGGTCCAGCGCCTTCTGGCTCGCCGGCACCGGACCGAAGCCCATGATACGGGGCGGCACACCCGCAACCCCCGAGGCCACGATGCGCGCGAGCGGCTGCACGCCCGCCTTCTCGCCGGCGGCGCGGCTGGCGACGATCATCGCCGCGGCGCCATCGTTGATGCCCGACGAGTTGCCCGCGGTGGTCACCCCGTCGCGGAACAGCGGCTTGAGCCTGACGAGCGAATCCATGTTGCTCTCCGGCCGCGGGTGCTCGTCCTCGCTCACCACGATATCGGGCCGGCCCTTGCTCTGCGGGATGCTGACAGGGCGGATCTCGCTCTGGAAGAAGCCGTCCTCGGCGGCCTTGGCGTACTTCTGCTGCGAGCCGAGCGCGAACAGGTCGCACTCCTCGCGTGAGATCCGGTATTCGCGGGCCAGGTTGTCGGCCGTCTCGGGCATGGTGTCGGCGCCGTAGACGCTCTCGATCTTTGGGTTGGGGAAGCGGGCGCCGAGGGAGGAATCGAAGACGCGGAAGTCCTTGGCGAAAGCCTGCTCGGCCTTGCCGACAACGAACGGCGCGCGCGTCATGCTCTCCACGCCGCCGGCAACGCACACGTCGGCCTCGCCGCAGGTGATGGCGTGGGCAGCGCCGACGATGGCGTTAAGGCCTGAGCCGCACAGGCGGTTATGGACGGCGCCGGGCGTCTCGACAGGGAGGCCGGCCAGCAGCAGCGCGTGGCGGGCGACATTGCGGCTGTCCTCGCCGGCCTGGCTGGCGCAACCTATGGAGACGTCGTCGATCGCCTCCACACTGAAGCCCGAGCGCGCCACCACCTCCTTGACGACGCACGCGAGCAGGTCGTCGGGCCGGACGCGCGCCAGCGCGCCCGAATGGCGGCCGAACGGCGTGCGCAGTCCCTGGTAGATATATGCGTCGAGCATGGCGTCGGTGTCTCCTGGGCAGTCGAAGTCGCGAGATGTCGAGAAGCAGGATACGGCGGGCGCAGCGCGCGGGCTGCGTCGAGACTCAAGCGGGCCGGAACACCCGCGGTCCGCGCAGGCCGAGCACCACCTCCGCCATGATGGACACCGCGATCTCCGGCGGGCTCTGCGCGCCGATGTTGATGCCGATCGGGCAATGCACGCGCGCGATCTCGTCGTCGGTGAAGCCGGCATCCTTCAGGCGCTGCGTGCGCTTGGCATGGGTCCGCTTGGAGCCCAGCGCGCCGATGTAGAAGCAGTTCGACCGCAGGGCAAGCTTCAGCGCCTCGTCGTCGATGTGGCCGACGTGGGCGAGCGCCACCACGGCCGTATAGGCGTCGAGCCCGATCTTCGGGATGGTGTCCTGCGGCCACTCCGTATCGAGCCGGATGCCGGGGAAGCGCTGCTCGGCGGCGAAGGCGGTGCGCGGATCGATCACGATCACCTCGTGGCCGGTGAGCTTGACGAGCTGTGCCAGGATCTGGCCGATATGCGTCGCGCCGATGACAAGCACGCGCGCCGGCGGCACCAGCGCGTGCAGGAACACCTCGCCGTCCGGCGTCTCGACCAGGTCGCTCTCGCCAGCCTCCAGGTGCCGGCGCACCACGTCGTCGGCCTTGACATCGCCGTGCTCGAAGAACTCGCGGTGGCCGTCGCCGAGGCGGGTCTTGACCAGGATGCCGCGACGGTCGGAGCGGGCCTCGATGGCACGCTGCACGAGATTGAGCCCCCGCTCGGCGTCCAGGCGCTCCAGGAACACCTTGATCTCGCCGCCGCACGGCAGTCCTACCTGCCAGGCCGTATCGTCGGCGACGCCGAAGGTGAGCGTCTTGGGCTTGCCGTCCTCCAGGATGGATTCGGCCTCGGCGATGATCTCGCCCTCCACGCAGCCGCCCGAGACGGAGCCCTCGAAGCGGCCGTCGGGCGCCATCACCATCTGGCCGCCGACCGGCACCGGCGCCGAGCCCCAGGTACCGACCACAGTGGCCAGCGCGACGCGGCCCTCCTTGCTGATCCAGGTGCGCGCGGCCTCCAGGACATCGTGCGCTTCGGCTCGGCGAAGGGGAGAGTAGGTCTGGGACATGGGGTGGACTGGGCCTTGAAGCTCTCGTTTGAAACTCTCGCTCGCGTGCTGTCCGGCGGCGACGATGACGCGGCGGTTTCTCCATCCACGCGCCATGAGACCAACATAAAGGGCGGCGGCGCCCAAGACCAGCGCCGCCGCCCGGTTTTGCGCAACCCCGCGCCGCGCGCGGGGATTTGTATCCTCTCAGGCGTTGACCATCGCCTTGTCGAACAGGTCGAGCACGTTCTTGCGCGCGCTGGCGCGCTGGCCATCGTTGATGGCGATCAGCTCCTCGAACGCCGCATACGGGCTGTCGCGGCTCATGACGAACATGGCAGTCTGGTCGGCGAGGCGCTGGGCCTGATCGTCGCTGCCGGCGATGTCGTAGGCGGCGCGGAGGATGGCGCCGTAGGCGCAGAAGCGCACGGCCTTGGCGTCGGTCGGCTCGCAGTGGCGGTTGTTGCCAGTCCGGGCGATGGCGTACTGCGTCCACTTGCGAGGATCGGCGATAAACCCGCGCGCGCGCTCGGTTATCTGATGGACAAGAGGTTTCGACATTCGCGTACTCCCTGCTGACGAGGGGCCGGAAACTGCGGCCGGAACTTGGATCATGCGCTGCACAACCCAACAAGCATTGAGAGCCCTCAACAGGGCAAGGTCAAGGCCGGTTGTCACCGTCGCAAGCAAATCTATGTGTTGTCTCAGATATTTGGCTCGCGATGCTCGCTCCGGAGACACCGCCGCCCCTCGCGCCGGGGTTGTAGGCCGCCTTGACCCACCGTGGCGTGGAAGACATTGCCGCGGCGGGATGCCGGTGGAGCCCGATGCGAACAAAGCAGGAATTATGAAAGAGTAGAGGCTTGGAGGCGGCGCGGCGCGCGCCAACAGGCGACCCTTACTCCGCGTGCATCGTCACATGGGCCTTCTCGTCGTTGCGCGGGCTGAACCCGCCGGCGATGACGATGGCCAGGAACGCCATGACCGCGACGGTCAGAGCGATCTCGACGTACGGGGTACGCTTGGACATATGGGACACTGGGCGGGACATTGGGGGCAGCCTCCCGACTGTTGCCAAGGTCCGCCCCGCCTGGAGCAGGCCGGACCCGAGACGGACAACAGCGGCCGTTGCCTTTGGTTCCGCAGAGGTTCCGCAGATTTTTTTCAGGCGGCCTGACGCTGCCAGACCCCCATCGGTCTGCGGTAGAGATCACGCCTGCAGCGCGCCCTCAGCGGTTGGTGGGCGGCTGGGACAGCGGAGCGGGCAGCGGCACGCGCTCCATGGGCTGCTGGACGCCGGGTGCCGGACCATAGTAGTTGCGGTCGGATGAGGGCGGCGGTGGCGGGCCGGACAGCCACCGGTCCCTGAGAATGACCTGGGGCTGCTGCGGCGGGCGCGCCTGTTGCCTGTTCTGCTGTGCGCTGGCGTCCGAGGCGGCTCCGAGGCCCCCCATCAGAGACGCGAGTGCGGCAAGCGCCAGGATGCGATGGAGCCGATGCATGGCACGGCCTTTCGCTGCTGCTATTGGTGCTACTGGTGTATTATATGGCGGCTCGGCGCGATAGAAAAAGAGGCCGGAGAACCGTAAGATTTGGAGCGGGCGAAGGGATTTGAACCCTCGACCCTCACGTTGGCAACGTGATGCTCTACCCCTGAGCTACACCCGCGTCCTTGCTGTGAGGGCGGTCTTATGCAGCAAAGGGGACGGCTTGGCAAGCGTGGTTGCGCGGGACCCGCGGCCCCGGCTAAGACCGCGCCGTAAGATCGCGGAGTCCGCCGTGCCCGCCACCCGACAAGACCTGCTCACGCGCCTGGCCGGCCTCCGAATCGAGGCCGAGACGCTGGAGCACCCGGCCGTGTTCACGGTTGCGGAAAGCTCCACGCTGGAGCGGCGCCTCCCCGGCGGGCATACGAAGAACCTGTTCCTCAAGGACAGGAAGGACCGGCTGTTCCTGGTCGCGACCTTGGGCCATGCCCAAATCGATCTCAAGACCCTACATAAGGAGCTCGGCTGCGAACGATTGAGCTTCGGCCGGCCGGAGCTGCTCATGGAGGTGCTGGGTGTGCCGCCGGGCTCCGTCACGCCGTTCGCGCTCATCAACGATGCGGCCCATCGCGTGACCGTCATCCTCGATGCAGATATGATGCGTTACGAACGGCTCAATTATCACCCGCTGGCGAACACGGCGACGACCAACATCGCGCGCGACGATCTCATCAGGTTCATCCGCTCCTGCGGGCATGAGCCGCGCATCGTAGCCGTCGCCTCGGCCGGGGAGTGACTGGAATCGTGCCCGGCAAACCGGGCGTGGAGGTCGATATGGATTTGCGCATGAAAACGGGCACGGTCGATATGGGTGCCCAGACCCTGGGCGGGGGCGACCTCGTCAAGGACGCCACACTCGCCACGTTTGCCAAGGACGTGCTGGAGGCCTCCCGCAGCGTGCCCGTGCTGGTGGACTTCTGGGCGCCCTGGTGCGAGCCCTGCAAGCAGCTCACACCGATCCTGGAAAAGGTGGTGCGCAGCTTCGGTGGCAGGGTGCGGATGGTGAAGGTCAACATCGACCAGAACCAGGCGCTGGCCGGTCAGCTCCGCATCCAGTCGATCCCGACGGTCTATGCCTTCCGCGACGGGCGCCCGCTCGACGGCTTCCAGGGCGCCCAGCCCGAGAGCGCCGTGCGGGCCTTCGTGGAGCGCCTGCTGGGCGAGGAAGCGGCGCTGGACGCGGCAACCGCTCTCGCTGCCGCCGATCAGGCCCTGGAGGCGGGAGACCTGCAGGGGGCTGCCGAGATCTACGCCGCCATCCTGCAGGGCGATCCGCAGAACGCTGCGGCGCTCGCCGGGCTCGCCCGCTGCTACCTCAAGAGCGGCGATATCGCCCGCGCCGAGCAGACGCTGGAGCTGGTGCCGCCCGACAAGCGCGAGTCGGGGCCTGTGGCCAGCGCGCGGGCCGCGCTGGATCTGGCCAACGTAGCCGGCAAGGCCGGCGACGTCGGCAAGCTCAAGGCGAAAGTGGACGCGGAGCCCGCCAACCACCAGGCGCGCATCGACTACGCTGTGGCGCTGGCCGCCGGCGGCAAGAAGGCCGAGGCGGCCGAGCAGTTGCTGGAGAGTTTCCGCCGCGACCGCAAGTGGAGCGACGAGGCGGCTCGCAAGCAGCTCCTGAAGCTGTTCGACGCGTGGGGGCCGAAAGACCCGGCCACCCTCGAAGGCCGGCGCAAGCTGTCCTCCATCCTGTTCTCTTGAAGGGCTCGGCGACACGTGAGGAAGCTGTCGGAACGCTATCGGGGCCCAGCGGACGCGCCGCAGCGCATCCCGGTGTTCCCACTGTTCCGGGCGATCCTGCTGCCGCGCGCCACGCTCCCCCTCAACATCTTCGAGCCACGCTACCTGCAGATGGTGGACGACGTGATGTCCACCTCGCGGGTGCTCGGCATGGTGCAGCCGACCAGCAGCGGCGAGGAGGAGGAGGAGCAGGAGTCGCCCGCCTCCCGCACCGCACCGCTGAGGCGCATCGGCTGTGCCGGCCGGATTACGAGCTATCAGGAGCTGGACGACGGCCGCTTCCTCGTCTCGCTCTCCGGCATCGCCCGCTTCGAGGTGATCGATGAGGTGGAGCTGGCCAAGCCGTACCGCGTTTGCACCGTGAGCTACGAGCGCTTCGTGGGCGATTTCACCCCCGGCGCCGGCGAGGATGAGGTGGATCGGGAGGCCCTCCTGGGGGCGCTCAAGGCCTTCCTGCAGGCGCGGGGGCTGAAGGCGGACTGGGCGGCGGTGGGCAAGACGCCGACCGAGGCGCTGGTCAACTCGCTGGCCATGGTCAACCCGTACGGGAGCGAGGAGAAGCAGGCCCTGATCGAGGCGCCCGACCTGAAGACGCGGGCGGAGATGCTGGTGGCGCTGGCCGAGATGGAGATTAAGGCCGGCAGCCGCGGTCCCGGCTCGACGCTGCAATAGGCGAAGACGCGATGGCCGGAGCGGGAGAGCAGGAGACGGAGGGGCGGGTGCCGGAGACCGCGGGCGAGACCGCGCCGGCGCATACCGACCGGCGTGTCCTCTCTATGCTGGTGTGCCCGTGCACGCGGACAGATCTCCTCTACGATGGCGTTCGCCAGGAGCTCATCAGCCGCGCCGCCCGACTCGCCTTCCCGATCCGCGACGGCGTGCCCGTCATGGCCCGCGACGAGGCACGTCCTCTGGACGATGACGAGCTGCGCGCGCTGGCGAAGCGCTGCGCCGCTGCCAAACCTTCCAAATGAGGTGCCGGCCGCCTTCGGCTCGGGAAGCGCGCACACGCTTGAGCGATCGCTGCCGCGGCACCGCCCTATTGGAGTTGTAGAAGCGGCGCCGCTGTAGAAGCCGGGAGGCTCGGCATGCGTCCGGTCGTGCAGATCGTTGCGGGCACGCCGCCGTGGGTGTGGGCACTGCTGGCCCTGCTCGTGTATCTCGGCATCCGCGCACTACGTCCGACGACCGGTCCACTGTGGCGGATCGCGATCCTGCCGACGGTGTTCTTCGTCTGGGGCCTCTACGGGCTGGCCGCCTCGAACGGCCTGAGCGCGCAGCGGGCGGTTCCTTGGCTCGTGGCCCTTGCAGTCGGCACGATGGTCGGCTTCGCCATCGCCGGTCTTCGTCCAATCCGCGCCGACAGGACCCATGGCCTCGTGCATGTGCCTGGCGGGCCGTTCACGTTGGTTCTGAGCCTTCTGATCTTTGCGATCAAATATGTCTTCGGCGTTCTGCATGCGATGGACCCTGCCGCGTTCGCCGATGCACGGCTCTGGCTGACGGAGCTCGCCGTATCGGGCGTCCTGACAGGGATGTTCATCGGGCGCTTCGCCGGTCTGTGGCGGCAGTACCGCGCCGCGCCCGACGAGGACCTGTCGGGTGGCCCGACGGCAGAGCGGCAGGCGGCGTAGGTCGGGGTGGTTGACCGTCCGAGAGGCCAAGTGCAGCTATCCGCCCTTGCCTGCGGACAAACGACGGCTACTCCGGCCCCGGCTCCGGAACCAGCCGGCGCTCGGCCAGGGTGGCGAAGACGGAGGCGCCGTAGGGGATGGCCTCATCGTTGAAGTCGTAGCGGTCGTTGTGCACCGGGGCGCTGGCCTCGCCGTTGCCAAGGCGGATGTAGGCGCCCGGCACCTTCTCCAGCATGAACGCGAAGTCTTCCGACGCCGAGGCGGGCGGCTTGTTGCGGTCGACGTTGGCCTCGCCCACCAGCTCGGCCGCCACATCGGCGAAGGCCTGCGTCGGCCCCGCGGCGTTGACGAGGGGCGCGAAGATCAGCCGGCAGTCCAGCTCGGCCCTGGCACCGAGGCCCTCAGCGACGCCCGTCACCACCCGCTTCATCGCCGTCTCGATGGCGGTGAGCGTCTCGCGCCTCATGGCGCGGACGGTGCCGCCCATGCGGGCCTCCTCGGGGATGACGTTGTAGGCGTCGCCGCCGGATATCCGGGTCACGCTCAGCACGCCCATCTCGCCCGGCGGCAGGTTGCGGGCCACCACGGTCTGCAGCGCCGTGGCGATGTGGCAGCACGCGATCACCGGATCGACGGCCGCCTGGGGCCGGGCGCCGTGCGCGCCGCGCCCCTTGACGAGGATGTCGAAGAAACCGCCGCCCGCCATGGCCGTGCCGGGCGTGATGGCGAACTGGCCGACCGGCAGGCCGGGGTGATTGTGCAGGCCGTACAGCTCGTCCGCGGGGAAGCGCTCGAGGAGACCTTCCTCCAGCATGGCGAGCGCACCGCCCATGCCCTCCTCGCCCGGCTGGAAAATGAAGTTGACCGTGCCGTTGAACCGGCGCGTCTCGGCCAGGTAGCGCGCCGCGCCCAGCAGCATGGCGGTGTGCCCGTCGTGGCCGCAGGCGTGCATGACGCTCGGGGTGTTGCTGTGGTAGGGGGCACCCGTCCGCTCGAAGATCGGCAACGCGTCCATGTCGGCCCGCAGCCCGATCGACCGCGGCCCGTTGCCCGAGCGGAGCACCCCCACCACCCCCGCACCGTTGACCAAACGATGCACCTCGACGCCCCAGGACTGGAGGAGCCGCGCCACAATGTCGGCGGTGCGGTGAGTCTCAAGTCCAAGCTCTGGATGGGCGTGGATGTCGCGGCGGACGGCTGTGAGGTCCGCTTGATAGGTGCGGACCCGATCGAGCGTGGCGCCGGCGGCGGTGGTCTCGGACATGGCAGCTCCTGGACAAATCTTGATTTGCTGGCTTGCATGGGGAATGCCGGACGACCGTAGGTTGGGTCAAGCGAAGCGCAGACCCAACGCAGTCAAGGCAATGCCCACAAGGTTCACTCATTCCTGTCCTGCCCATTCCGGCAGCGGAACCGGCCCGTTGGCCCCCCAGGTCAGATCGTATGATCCATTGGCGACCCATTTGCGGAACGTGGAATACGGCCAATCCCGTGGTGCAGACACGAGACCATGCCGCACGGGATTGAGGTGGATGTACTCCAGATGCGCGCTGAAATCGCGATCGTCCCGGATCAAGTGCTCCCAAAAGCGGCGCTGCCAGACCGTGCGCTCGCCACGGGTACGACGACGCTCGTCTTGCCAGATCACACCATAGGTGGGGACGTACTCGCGAGTGAAGGCCTCCTTGATCAGCCGCCAGCGGGTCGGATAGTTCGAATCGTCCTCCGGCAGCGTCCACATCGCGTGGAGGTGGTCGGAGAGGACGACCTGCGCCTCGACGACGAACGGTCGGCGCTCTTGAATGCGTTGAATCGCTCTTTCCAGCATTTCGACCACAGGCGGTTCAGTGAATACCGGCTGTCGACGAAACGTGACGACCGTGAAGAAGTAGGATGCTCCTGCAGCTTCCGCTCGACGGTAACGCATGCGGTGTGCCCCGAACGTGTTGAGTCTTTGCTACCGCTCGACCCAATCTACTCCGGGCGTACGTTGTGTCGAGTGAAGCGATGACACAACACCTATAGTGCGCCGACATCGGATCTGTCTCGGGTAACTCGGCGCGTAGGTGCTTTGGAGCGAAGGCCAGGGCGCACTGGTCTCGGTGTGACAACGGCCGATACGCCCTGCATGTGTTGGGTCTGCGCTTCGCTTGACCCAACCTACGTCCCAAGCGCCGGCAGCACCTGCTCCGCCATCAGCACCATCGAGCGGCGGCCGAGGTCGCGGTCGAGCCAGTCCTTGCCGGCGTAGAGCAGGGTGCCGAAGTCGCCTACCTCCTCGCGGAAGGTCAGCAGGTCGTCGGCCACCTTCCCCGGCGAGCCGCAGATCACCAGCTTGTCCAGCACGCTGTCCACCGTCACCGCCTCGTCCGGCATGTCGGGGCGCTCCTTGAAGGCCACGGCACGGCCACCAGCTTTCAGCTTGGCGATGAGATTGGCGTAGTAGAGCCGGTAGGGGCTATTGGCGGCCGTCACGTACTCGCGCGCTCTTCTGTCGTCGTCGGCGACGAAGATCGAGCGGGCCACGCGCCAGTTGGCCGGGACCGCGGGCCGTCCCGCCCGCTCGCAGCCCTCCACGTACTTGGGCCAATGGCTCCTCACCCAGGCCGGCATCAGGAAGTTGGCCGAGATCGGCTCCCAGCCGCGCACGGCAGCTTCCGTCACGCCCTTGGAGAACGGCGCCACCACCGTCACCACGATGGGCGGGTGCGGCTTCTGCAGCGGCTTGGGCAGAATGCCCTGGCCGATGTCGGCCATCAGCGTGCGCTCGGTGGAGATGCGCCAGTACTTGCCCTCGATCTTGTACGGCGGCTCGCCGGCCCAGATCGCCAGCACCTGATCGATGGCCTCCACGAACATCTCGTTGCGGTTGGCGGCGAGATTGCCGAACGCCTCCGCATCCGACATGAGGCCGCCCGGCGAGATGCCGAAGATGAGCCGCCCGTCGAGCAGGTGGTCGAGCATGGCGATGTTGGCGGCAACCGCGGCCGGATGGGTGTTCGGCATGTTGATCGTGCCGGTGCCGAGCCGGATGCGCTTGGTCGCATCCACCAGGGTGGCGATGAAGGTGACGCATGAGGTGATGTTCTCGGCGGCGTCCGTCGTGTGCTCGCCGACGTAGCCCTCCACGAAGCCCAGCTCGTCCGCCAGGATGAAGGCCTCGCGGTCCTCCCGGAGCGACTGGCGCCAGTCCTTGCCGACCGGATGGATCGGCATGGTGAAAAAGCCGAGCTGCATGGGGGGTTTTCCGGTTTTTGATCTCGTCGGTGGTCGTCAGTGGTCAGTCGCGAGTGGTGACATTGTGAGTGGCAAGATCACCATCTGACCACTCACCACTGACCACTCACGATCTCGCTACTTGATGGCCTGCGGATTGATGGGCGAGCCGGTGCCGCCGGGGATGATGAGTGGCGCTCCGCAGAAGAAAAACTCGTAGACCTTGTCGGCGGCGCAGTCCCGGCTGAGCTCCTT
>DATMZP010000042.1:0-4551 GCA_035573595.1 Hyphomicrobiaceae bacterium | reverse complement strand
GGCAGGACGCGCCAATGAGACGAGCAGGCCTGAGGGCGGCCATTCGGGCGAACGGCTTGGGTGCGAACCCTGCAGGATCGTCGGTAGGGTGGGTTAGGGCCGAAGGCCCGTAATCCACCATGTCCAAGGTGCCAGAACGGTGGGTTACGCGCTTCGCGCTAACCCACCCTACGTAGCCTGCGCGTGTGCAGCTCAATACATCCCCAGCAGCAGCCGCGCCTCGTCGGACATGCGGTCCTTGTCCCAGGGCGGGTCGAAGGTGAGCTTGACGCTCACCTGGCCGACGCCGGCGACGGAGCCCACCGCGTTCTCCACCCAGCCCGGCATCTCGGCCGCCACCGGGCAGCCCGGCGAGGTGAGCGTCATGTCGATGTCGACGTTGCGGTCGTCGTCCACGTCGATCTTGTAGATCAGACCCAGCTCGTAGATGTCGGCCGGGATCTCCGGGTCGTACACAGTCTTCAGCGCCGCCACGATATCGGCGGTCAGCTGCTCCAGCTCCTCCGGCGGGATCGACGAGCCGGGCTCGGGCGCATTCGGTTTGTCGTCCATGGTTGTGCTCCGCACGCGAATGGCGAATGGGGAGTGGCGAATGGAAATTCTACCATTCGCGATTGGCCATTCGCCATTCGCCCTTTCACGCAAAGAACTCGTGCGCCTTCAGCAGGGCCTCGGCGAGGGCGTCCACCTCGGCCTTGGTATTGTACATGGCGAACGAGGCGCGGCAGGTTGCCGTCACGCCCAGGCGCTCCATCAGGGGCTGGGCGCAGTGGTGGCCGGCGCGCACCGCCACGCCGGAGCGGTCGATGATGGTGGCCACGTCGTGTGGGTGCAGCCCGTCGATGCTGAAGGAGACGATGGCGCCCTTGTCCCTGGCGTGGCCATGGATCCTGAGCCAGTTGAGCTCGGCCAGCCGCTGGTGCGCGTAGTCCTTCAGGCCCCGCTCGTAGGCCGAAATGCGCTCCCGCCCCACCTGCATCATGTAGTCGAGCGCGGCGCCGAGCCCGATGGCCTGCACGATGGCCGGCGTGCCGGCCTCGAACTTGTGCGGCGTCCGCCCGTAGGCAATGCGCTCGGTGGCGACGCTCTCGATCATCTCGCCGCCGCCCTGGTAGGGCGGCATCGCGTCGAGGTGCTTCCTCTTGGCATAGAGCACGCCGATCCCGGTGGGACCGTAGGTCTTGTGGCCGGTGAAGGCATAGAAGTCGCAGTCGAGGTCCTGCACGTCCAGCGGCACGTGCACCGCGGCCTGGGCCCCGTCCACCAGCACCGGGACACCGCGCGCGTGGGCGATGCGCACCACCTCCCGGATCGGCACGACGGTGCCGAGCACGTTCGACATGTGGGTGATGGCTACCATGCGGGTGCGCGGGGTCAGCAGGCGCTCGAATTCCTCCAGCAGAAACTCGCCGGTGTCCGAGATCGGCGCCCATTTGATGACGCAGCCCTTGCGCTCGCGGTGGAAATGCCAGGGTACGATATTGGAGTGGTGCTCCATGATGGAGAGCACGATCTCGTCGCCCTCTCGGAAATCCAGCCCGAACGAGCCGGCCACCAGGTTGATGGCGTCCGTTGCGTTGCGGGTGAAGATGATCTCCTCGGCGCTCCCTGCATTGAGGAAGCGCCGCACCGTCTCGCGCGCGTTCTCGAAGTTGGTGGTGGCGGTGTTGGAGAGATAGTGCAGCCCGCGGTGGACGTTGGCATACTCCATCTTGTAGGCGTGCTCGACGGCGTCGAGCACCGCGCGCGGCTTCTGGGCCGAGGCGCCGTTGTCGAGATAGACCAGCGGCTTGCCGTAGACCTCGCGGAACAGGATCGGGAAGTCGGTGCGGATGCGCTCCACATCGAAGCCGCCGCCGGTGAAGTCGGATTCCTTGGTCAGCGCCGTCATCGTCGTCCTCCTACGCGACTGCCGCCCCTGAAGGTCACACCGCCAGGCTGGCCAACCTCGGCAGAGCTATCGCCAGCAGCGCCTCGCGCAGCTTCTCGTCCTCGATCTTGTCGAAAGCCTCGCCGACGAAGCTCTCGATGAGCAGCCCCCGCGCCTGCGCCAGAGGGATGCCGCGCGAGCGCAGATAGAACAGCAAATCGTCGTCGAGCTGGGCCGCGGTGGAGCCGTGGCCGCACACCACGTCGTCGGCGAAGATCTCCAACTCGGGCTTGGAGTCGAACTCGGCCTCCTCCGACAGCATCAGGGCCTGCGCCATCTGCTTGCCGTCGGTCTTCTGGGCGTCGGGCCGCACGATCACCTTGCCCTGGAACACACCGCGCGCCCGGCCCGCCAGCACGCCCTTCATCAGCTCGCGGCTGGTGCAGCCCGGCACGGCATGGTCAACGAGCATGGTGGTGTCGATGTGCTCGGCGTCGCGGCCGAGGAAGCAGCCCGCAAAGTCGAACCTGCCGCCCTCGCCGGCGAAGGTGGGGGCCAGATGCTGGCGCACCAGCCCGGTGCCGGCGGTGAGGTGGAACACCCGGTAGGTGGCGTCTGCGCCGAGCGTCGCCTGCCAGCTGGCGAGATGCGTCGCGTCCGCACCCTCCAGGGTGAGCTTCGCGTGCAGCACGCCGGCACCGTCGCCGACCTCGATCTGGGTCAGCACGTTGGCTTGTCCCGCCGCCGCGCCCGGCAGGGCCACATGCGCCTCGATGACAGTGGCCTGCGCGCCGGCGCCGACACGGAGCATGTTGCGCACCGCGACCAGCCGCGGCTCGCGGCCGGCGCGCACGAAGACAAGAAGCAGGGGCTTCGTCAGCTTGGCACCGTCGCCGATGCGTACGACCGTACCGTCGGTCATGAAGGCTGTATTGAGGGCCGTGACGGCCTCCTGGCCCGGCTCGCTCGCGCCTGCCAGTGCATCGCCGATGGCTCGATCGGACCTCTGCAGCTCCGAGGCGAGCGAGGCCACCTCAAGGCCCCTGGCTTTGGCATCGGACAGATCGGAGCGGTAGGCGCCGTTGACGAGCACCACGCGGTGGGCGTCGAGGTCGGCGAGCCGTTCGAGCGCAGTATCGACCTGCTGGCGGGTCACGGGCGTCGCGTCGCCGAGCACCAGGGGCGGCACCTCCTTCAGGGCGGCCCGCAGATCGGTATACTTCCACTCCTCCAGCCGCCGGTGCGGCAGACCGAGCCCGACGAACGCGCCGATCGCGGCCTTGCGGGCCTCGGCCACGGCGGCGCCGCCCGGCAGCCTGGCGGCGACCGCTTCGAACATCTCGGGGAAGGCCTGCTCGGCCTTCGTCCTCGTCAACGCCACTGTCATCTCGATGTTTCTTCTTCTGTATCACCCGTCATCCCGGACGGAGCGATGCGAGCGGAACGCGAGCAGCGCTCTGATCCGGGACCTCCGCGAACGATGCGCCTCACCTCACAAGGTCCCGGATAGCCTCGCCCCTGCGGGGCTCGGCTTCCGGGATGACGGGTGGGGTTGGTTTGCGGTCCACACATCACGCAGCCTTGAAGCCGGCGTAGCCGCTCTCCTCAAGCTCCAGCGCCAGATCCTTGCCGCCGGTCTTGCGGATGGCGCCGTCGGCCATCACGTGCACCTTGTCGGGCACGATGTAGTTCAGCAGCCGCTGGTAGTGCGTGATCACCAGCATGGCGCGGTCGGGCGACCGCATCTCGTTGACGCCCTCGGCCACCACCCGCACCGCGTCGATATCGAGGCCGGAGTCGGTCTCGTCCAGCACGCACAGCGTCGGCTGCAGGATGGCCATCTGCAGGATCTCCATGCGCTTCTTCTCGCCGCCCGAGAAGCCGACGTTGAGGGGGCGCTTCAGCATCTCGTCGGAGACGCCGAGACGCGCCGTCTCGCCTCGCACCAGGCGCAGGAACTCCGGCGTGGTGAGCTCGCCCTGGCCGCGCGCCTTGCGCAGCGCGTTGGCGGCCGTGCGCAGGAAGGTCATGGTGGCGACACCGGGGATCTCCAGGGGATACTGGAAGGCCAGGAAGACCCCCTTGGCGGCCCGCTCGTCGGGCTCCATATCGAGCACGCTCTCGCCGTTCCAGAGGATGTCGCCGTCGGTCACCTCGTAGTCCTCGCGGCCGGCCAGGACGTAGGCCAGCGTGGACTTGCCCGAGCCGTTGGGGCCCATGATGGCGTGCACCTGGCCCTTGGGCACGGTGAGGCTCAGGCCCTTGAGGATGGGAGTGCCCTCCTCGGCCAGTCTCACATGCAGATTCCTGATTTCCAGCATCGCTAACTCAACTTCCTGAAGGGGTCAGACCCCTGACGCCATATGGCCGTTTTCAAGTCCAGCATCGGAGTCAGGGGTCTGACCCCCTTCTGGGCCTGACCTTTCCTCACGCCTGCCGATCGACCACCTCGATCTCGGCCGGGTAAAGCACGCCCAGCCACTCGCATTCGCCCTTCTCGGCCTTGCCGTTGCGGCTGAACTCCACCAGGAACGCCTCGTTGTTGCCCAGCGTCTCCAGCACGGTCCCCACCTCGCCCGAGCGCAGGGCGAATCCTGGAATGCTCCTCGATAGCGCATTGCGCCGCCTGCATTCGTGCTCGTCCAACTCCCGCATCAGCCTCGCCTTCGAAACAGGCATCG
>DATMZP010000041.1:0-4208 GCA_035573595.1 Hyphomicrobiaceae bacterium | reverse complement strand
GCTCCTGCGCGCGCGAGAGTTGCCCGAGCAGCTCCAGCAGCGCGGGCAGATCCGCCGTCGCGTTCATGGCCTGCCTCGCTCGGGACGGAGCCGACGGCGCGCCAGCGCGGCCTGCAGCACCGGCTCCACCTGGCGGCGCAGGCTGCTGTTGGCATATCCGACCCAGGCCACGTCCGCCCAGATGTCGAGCGGCACATCGAGCGGCCCGCCCCAGGGGTCCGTGAGCAACACGCCCGCCTCTTCGGCGATCAGCGCCGTGCAGATGTCGTAGGGGTGGCAGCAAAGGCCGCTCGGTTGGCCGCGGCTCTGCAGCAGCTCGTGCATCAACGGCCGGAGATCGGCGTTGAAGCGGTCGTGGCCGATCGCGAGCTCGTAGAGTTGCCCGCCCGTGGAGGCATATTGGTCCTCGAAGCACAGCGCCTTGCCCTCGGGGGAAGCGCCGAGCAACTCCAGCATCACCTCTTCGTCGATGGCTGCCAGCTCGTCGCGCGCGCCCGGAAAGAAGCGCGTCAGCATGGCATAGCCGTGCCGCAGGCTGTCGGCGCGCGAGGGCCGCACGGGCAGCGTCGTGAGCGTGTGCGTGAGGCGATTGTAGCGCTGCAGGTGGGCGCCGCGCCCGCGTACGGCCCAGAGCTCGTCCGACAGGTGCTGCTTTTGCGTGGGGATCTCGGTCTGGGCGGCCACCACGATGTCACCGAGCCGGGTGTCCTCCCCGCGGTTGGGCGCGACCGCGCCGAGCACCCAGGCGCTGCGCTTCTGATACATGATGCCGCGCGTGCCATCGATCGGATCCACGATGAAGCGCCAGGCGCTCGGCTTGCTACGGCCCCGCGGCAAGACCAACTCCCCGCCGGGCAGGCCCTCGGCCACCAGCACCACACCGCCGAGCCGAGCGGCCTCCGGCTCCAGCCGCTCGAGCAGCATCGACTCGCTCACCTTGTCGATCTGATAAATGGTGTCGCCCGGGCCGTCCTCGGCCACGGCGCCCAGCTCCAGCACCGACTGGCGCTCGCAGGCGTCTACCACCGCGTCGCGGATCGCGCGCTGCAGGTCCCGGAGCAGCGCCAGGAGAGAGCTCAGGTCCGTCACCGGCCGCTCCGATAGTGAACGGCCGGCACGGCTCGCAGCTCCGCGGCCTTGTCCTCCGGCGCCGTATCGCTGATGAAACCGCCGGCGCCGACCTCCGGCCCCGCCAGATACTTGAGCAGGTTCGGCTTGCGCAGCGGCGGATGGATCTGAATGTGGAAGTGGTGATGGCGGTAGTCGGCGCCGTCGGTGGGGGCTTGATGGAGCGCCAGCACATAGGGGAATGGCATCTGCCACAGGTTGTCGAAGCGCACGAGCAGCCCGTGCAGGGCCGCGGCCAGGTCGCGCAGCTCCCCGGGCGATAGCTCCGCGATGCTGGGGTGGGTCGCCTTCGGGCAGACGATCGCGTCATAGGCGTAGCGCGCGAAATACGGCAAGAAGGCCACGGCGCCCGCGTTCTCGACCAGCCAGCGCCGGCCGTCGGCACGCTCCGCGGCGAGGATGTCCTGGAACAGCACCCGGCCCGTCTCCTCCAGGTGTGCCCGCTCCGCGTCCAGCTCGACCTCCATCCCTTTGAACACGAAGTTCGTGGCATAGATCTGGCAGTGGGGGTGCGGATTCGAGACGCCGACCGCCTCCCCGCGGTTCTCGAACACGAGCACGTGCCGCACCTCCGCCCGCGCGGAGAGCTCGCGATACTGCTCCTGCCAGACCTCCATCAAGGCAACGATGCTCGCCACGTCCAGCTCGGCCAGGCTGAGATCGTGGCGCGGCGTGTAGCACACGACGCGCGCGATGCCGGTCGCCGGCCGGCTCCGATAGATGCCCGGCGGGGCCACGAGCTGGGTGGGCGCCTCGGGCCCCACGCAGGGGTGGTCGTTGTCGAAGACGAATACGCCGGCGTAGTCGGCGTTGCGAGCGCCGCTCACCCGCAGGTTGCGCGGGCACAGGTAGCAATCGCTGACGTACTCGGGCAGGACGCGCTCCGAGCGGTTCAGCTGTTCGGTATTCCAGGGTCGGTTCTGGCGGTGCGCCGCCACCACGACCCACTCGCGCCGCAGGGGGTGCCAGCGCTGTTCCCAGGTCATTGCGGCAATCTACTCCGCGCCCGCCAGGCGGAGCAACCCCGGGCCCGCCAATGCGGCGCAACAGCGGTCAAAATTACCTGGTCAGGGGCCGCCCGGCGTGACAACACCGAGAGTCGTGAAGGACAACGTCATGGAAATCCGAGGCGGCCGCCGCCTCACGGGCGGGCGCGTCAGCGTCGCCGGTTCGTCCAATCAGGTCACCAAGTGCATCATTGCATCGCTGCTCACGAATGAAGACGTCATCGTACGCGGCGCGCCCGAGGTCAATGAGCGCAAGGTGGTGCAAGAGCTATTTGAGTTCCTCGGCGGCCAGGTGGACGAGCTGGACACGTCCACGCTGCGCCTGAACGCCAAAAACGTCGCTCAGGCTCACATTCCTGATGAGCTATGTCGCAAAAACCGCATCAGCGTGCTGTGCGCGGGGCCGCTGTTGCACCGCTTCCGCGAAGTGATCATCGCCAACACGCTGGGCGGCGATCAGATCGGGCGCCGCCCCGTCGATTTCCACATCAGGGGCCTGGAGGAGATGGGCGCCCAGGTGGAGACGAGCGGCACGACCTACCGCTTCAGCGTGGGCGAGCGCGGGCTGCACGGCGCGCGCCTGGTGCTGCCCTTCCCTTCCGTGATGACCACCGAGCACCTGGTCATGACCGCCACGCTCGCCCGCGGCCGCACCGTGATCGAAAACGCGGCGACCGAGCCCGAGATCATCGAGCTGGTGAAGATGCTGCAGAAGATGGGTGCCGACATCATGGTCGACCAGCACCGCACCATCGTCGTGCAAGGGGTCGAGCAGCTGAAGGGCTGTGAGCTCACCTGCATGGTCGACCGCAACCAGGCCGTCAGCTTCGGTTGCGCGGCGCTCGCGACCGGCGGGGACGTGCTCCTGGCCGGCGTGGGCCACGACCCCATCTATAGCTTCCTCAACTTCATCCAGCGCATGGGCGCCGAGTTCCAGGTCACGTCCGAAGGCGTGCGCGTGAGCGCTCCGCGCCGGCTCATCGCCACGCACGTGGAGGTGGAAGTGCATCCCGGGTTCATGACGGACTGGCAGCAGCCCTTCACCGTGCTCTTCACCCAGGCCAACGGCACCAGCGTGCTGCACGAAACCATCTTCGAGGACCGCCTCGGCTACACCCGTTTCCTGTCCAAGATGGGCGCCAACATCACGCTCTTCGCCAAGTGCCTGGGAGAAGTGCCCTGCCGCTTCCGCGGCCGCAACCACATCCACTCCGCGATCATTCAGGGGCCGACGCCGCTGCATGGCGGCGACTTCGCGCTGCCCACGGACATTCGAGCGGGCATGTGTCTCGTGGTCGCGGGCCTGGTCGCGCAGGGCACCACGCGGCTCTCGAACATTCACGAGCTACAGCGCAAATACGATCACCTGACGCAGAAGCTGCTGGGCCTGGGCGCGGATCTGAGCGTGAAGTCCGCGAGTCAGGGCTGAGGGCGCAAGGCGGCGCCGAGCGGTCCCCATCTGGGTCAGTCGCACGCGGGAGCGGCTCTTCGGCTGCCGCAGGGTGGGACGCAAGGTGTACAGATCTGGCGCACAACATTGGTGCGCGAGCGGAAAAGCGCCGTCAGGGTGATGCCGAGCTGGCACTCCTAACTTTTCAGTCCATCGCGATGGCCGTTCAGTCTCCAAGTACGATGCCGATATCGTCAGCGAACAGAAGAGCGGTCCTCTATTCCGATCGGGACCACTGCCTGGCGATCCACGGAAACGCCGTCATTTCCTATTCCCTTCAGCCGCCCAATCCTGCCTTTCTGGCGGCCTGGACCGCGGCGGTGGAGCGCTTGGTCAAAGCAACCGACGCAGCCATTTCGGTCGTCACCGTCATCGACAGTCAGGCGCGCCCGCCCGACGATGGGTCCAAACGCGAGATCCGCGACACCGTAACCCGGCACCGCCGCAGAATTGGCACGTTTGCCTACGTCATCGAAGGCCATGGCTTCGGTGCCGCCGCTCTGCGCAGCATGATCTCGCTGATCAGCCTGGCCGCGAGATACCCCTTCCCGCAGAAGGTTTTTGCCAGCATCAACGACGCCAGCGCCTGGACGGCCCAGCACACGCCGACGGCCTCCGCGGCC
>DATMZP010000040.1:0-8297 GCA_035573595.1 Hyphomicrobiaceae bacterium | reverse complement strand
GCGCCTCCCATGAGACGCGGCGCGGCGTGCTCGCGGAAAGATACGGCGAGAAGCGATCTCAACCCGAACCTTAGAGGCCCCGGAGCATTTGGCCGGGTGCCTTACATTGCGCCCGGCGTTTTCACCGGCACCGGAGCCGCGCCGCGCACTGGGGCGTCGTCGAAGGCAAGACCGGAATCCCGCGCCAGATGCAGCATCGCGCGCTCGGCGAGCGCGGTGATGGTGAGGAGCGGGTTGACGCCCAGCGAGCGCGGCATGACGGCGCCGTCCATTACGTAGAGGCCGCGGTGCACGTCGGCCGGGCCGGCGGCGCCGTCGAAGACCTGGCCCTTGTGGTTGACGACGCCCTCGCTGCGGTCGCGGCCCATGCCGCAGCCCCCGAGGGGGTGGGCTGTGGCGGGCTGGCGGCCCATCATGGTGCCGGCCAGCGGGTTCTTGACGTAGCTGCCGCCGGCGGCCTTCACCAGCGTGGCGAGGGTCGCGTCGAGGCGCTTGTAGACCGGCTCGTCCTGGGCGCCCGGCCAGGCCAGGGCGACGCGGTCCTCTTCCAGCACCAGCCTGCCTGACGCGCTGTCGTGGGAGACGGCGAAGAACGTCTGCAGGTTGGCGAACGGGCCCCTGTAGACGCCGCTCACGAGGCTCCGCAGCGCCCCCAGCAGGCGGCCGTTGGGGATGAACATGACCGGCAGCAGCGGCGCCAGGGCCGACGGCAGCACGCCCTCCTGGACGGTCAGGCTGCCCGTCAGCTCCTGCTCGTCCACGATCTCGATCTGGCCGGAGACGCAGGCGCCCACATCGAGGCCGTCGATGCGGGACGGGTGGCCGACGCCGATGGCATTGACGCGCGTCCTGCCGCCGTAGCCGAAAGCGATGATGTCGCCGTTGGCGGAGAAGCCGCGGCCCAGCCGGTCCGACACGGCGAGGCCCGCCGCGCGCGAGCGCAGCAGGATCTCCGTTGAGCCGAGGGTGCCGGCGGCCAGCACCACGATATCGGCGCTGACGCACACCCCGGCGGCGGCGCCGCTGCCGGGGTCATCCAGGCGCTCCAGGTGCACCTCCCAGCGTCCGTCGGCCGATCTGGCCACGCGGCGCACTCTGGCGTGGGTGAAGATCTCGGCGCCGTGCCGGACCGCATCGGGCAGATAGGTCAGGGCCACGGTGTTCTTGGCCCCGGCGTTGCAGCCGCCGCAGCAGTCGCCGCAGCGGGTGCAGGCCGGCTGCGCGATGCCGGCCGGGTTGACCGTATCCTCGAAGCTCACGGCCACCGGCGCAGCCACCAGCCGCCCACGGCCCAGCGCCTCGCCCGAGCGGGCCAGCGCCCGGTACTTGGCGCGGTCCTCGGCCGCAGGATCGCGCGCCGGACGTACCCAGCGCGCCGCCCGCGCATAGCCCTCGTCGAGCCACCTGTCCCGGCCCACCTCGTCCGGCCACACAGGATCGTGGAAGACGCGGGGATCGGGACGCAGGGCCACCCCGGCGTTGATGAGGGACCCGCCGCCCAGGCCGCAGCCGACCAGGACATGCATGTCCTCGCCCAGACGCACGTCGTAGAGGCCGGTCGGTGCGCCCATCCGCAGGCGCCTGCCTGTGACCTGCAGCTGCTCCCGCAGCTCCGGGAAACGGCCGGGAAACTCGCCCGTCACGAATTCCCGACCCCGCTCCAGGACGGCAACCCGCTTGCCGGCGCGGGCCAGTCGGGAGGCCGCCACACCGCCACCGTAGCCCGAGCCCACGACCACGACGTCGTAGCTCGGCCTCAGGCCATCGAGAGAGCGGGCCAGGCGCGTCATCGGCGAATCCCCGTTGCGGAGAGCATCTTCTAGGCACTGCCCGCCAACGCGCCAAGCCGCCTCCATCCGCCGGCTGGACCATAATGTTATAGTGTTACACCAGCGCCACGATCCGACGCCGGAACGCCGCTCCCGGCTGCGATGAGCCTTGCACTCCGCTAAAAGGTGGCCTCTATCGTTATGTTATAATGTTGCGTTAATGAGGTGCTGTCATGCGTAGGTTCTGCGTGAGGTCGGCGCGGGCGATGCTCGCCGGGGCCGTCGCCGCAGCCGCTCTGGAAGGCCTGGAGCTGGAGGGGCGCCCCGGGGGCGGCATTTGGGCCGGTATTTGGGCACGCATTCGGATTGCCACTGGGGCGCAGGCCCAGACACAGCTGCCCGCCATCGTCGTGACGACCCCAAGCCCGGTGGCCAAGCGCCGACCGCCGGCGGCCACCCGCCCGGCGCCTGCTCCCGCCGAGTCGGAGCTGCCCCCAACGCCCCCGGCTGCGGGCATACCGGTCGAGGACACCTTCGTTCCCCTCACCGTCGTCCCAACCGAGGAGATCGCGGCCACGCCCGGCGACACCCTCACCGACTCGCTGCAGACCAAGCCCGGTATCATCGGCTCGACCTTCGCGCCAAGCGCCAGCCGCCCCATTATCCGCGGGCTCGACAATCACCGCGTCCTGATCCAGGAGAGCGGCATCGGCTCGCACGATGTCTCCGCGCTCAGCGAGGACCACGCGGTCCCCATCGACCCGCTCTCCATCGACCGCATCGAGGTGGTGCGCGGGCCGGCGACGCTGCGCTACGGCTCGCAGGCCATCGGCGGCGTGGTGAACGCCATCAACGGCCGCATTCCCGAGATCATTCCGCCCCAGGGCATCAGCTTCGCCACCCGCGGGGGCCTGAGCTCGGTGGACGGTGGCGCAGACGGCGGCTTCAAGGTGACGGCGGGCTCAGGCAACGTCGCGGTGTATGCCGACGGCTTCAAGCGCCATGCCGGCGACTACGACACCCCGCAGGGGCGGCAGCTCAACACCTTCGTCGACAGCGAGGGGTTTGCCGTCGGCACCTCCTTCATCGGCAAGCACGGCTACATCGGCGTCGCCTTCTCGCGCTTCAACAGCCTCTACGGCATCCCCGGCCAGGGGGCGCTGGAGGAGCGCCCGCGCATCGACATGCAGCAGGACAAGGTGCAGTCGCGGGGCGAATGGCGCGTGCGCGACCACGGCATCGAGGCCATCCGCTTCTGGCTCGGCTCGACGTGGTACGCCCACGATGAGCTGTATTTCCCCGAGGGAGAGGCCTCGCCGGAGGTGGGCTCGCACTTCGACAACCGGCACACCGAGGGCCGCGTGGAGGTGCAGCATCTGCCGGTCATGACGGGGCTCGGCGAGCTGCGCGGCGCTGTCGGCGTGCAGCTCGGGCACAAGCGCACCACGGCGCTGAGCTTCGAGGGCGACGGCCTGCTCGATCCCGCCAGCACGGCCAGCGCGGCCGCGTTCTGGTTCGAGGAGCTGCAGCTCGCCAGGCGGCTGCGCCTGCAGGCCGCCGCCCGCATGGAGCGGACCACGGTGGACGGCACCGGGCTGGTCGGTACCACGCCCATCGCCGCCGAGCGCCGGTTCATGCCCTTCAGCGGCAGCGTGGGCGCCCTCTACGACCTGCCGTGGGGCGTGGTGGCGCGGCTGACGGGGCAGTACGTGGAGCGGGCGCCGGCGGACGCGGAGCTGTTCTCCAAGGGCGCGCACGACGCGACCGGCACCGTCGAGATCGGCAACCCGCTCCTGACCGAGGAGAAGGCACGCACCTTCGAGCTCGGCTTCAGGAAGGCCAAGGGGCCGTTCCGGTTCGATGCCTCGGCCTACTACACGAGGTTCGACGGCTTCATCCTCAAGGGCCTCACCGGCCAGAAGTGCGACGGCACGCTTGATACCTGCGGGCCGGCCGGAGGCGGCACCGACCTGGACCAGGTGCTGTATCAGCAGCGCAACACGACCTTCTACGGTGCGGAGCTGCAGGGCGAGCTGGATATCGGGCGCGTCTGGCACGGCACCTGGGGGGTGGACGCCCAATATGATTGCGTCCGCGCCAGCTTCGACGACGCGGAGGGCGGCAACGTCCCGCGCATCCCGCCGCACCGCGCCGGGGCCGGCCTCTACTACCGCGATGCCGGTTGGTTCGCCCGGCTCGGCTTCCTGCACGCCTTCGATCAGGACCGGATCGGCGCCAACGAGACGCCCACCGGGGGCTACACCCTGGTCAACGCCGACCTCTCCTACACCTTCAAGCTCGAGGGCCAGGCCGGCCTGGTGCCGGAGATGACCATCGGCCTCAAGGGCGAGAACCTGCTCGACGACGACGTGCGCAACCACGTCTCGTTCAAGAAGGACGAGGTGCTGGAGCCCGGCCGCACCATCCGGCTCTATGGGACCGTGAAGCTGAACTGGGCCGCATACGCGACAGGGACCCAGGCAGCGACATCTAGCCACGCGCGTCGCGGATGGCCTGAGCGACCTTGGTTGCCTGCGAAATGCTCCCGATCCTGTTGGGCGGAACGCGCCTGCGCCTGCGAGGAATGGTACGGGGTTGCATGCCCTCATGAGGGGTTGCGCCCGCCGGAGGGTGGTGCACGAACTTTGCCGCGCGATGCTGTGCGAGGGCGGCGCGTGCGGCCTCCACATGCGCCGTGCGCGCCGCCAGCTTATGCAGGCGATCCAGCTCCTTGTTGACCCGCTTGAGCGCAGCGGCAAAGACCTGCTTGCGCTTTCGCGGCAGCTCGGCCGTGCCCGGAAAGCTCCTTCCGCGCGGCTCGGCCTTGCCTTTCACCTCGCGCTGCTTCTGCCTGGCCAGTACTCGAGCCTTGTCGCGATGGTTCTGCAAGCGCAGCTTGACGGCGCGTAGCTCGTCCGGGGCGAGCTCGTAGATGGCGGGATGGTGCGTCACACGCACCATCTCGAACTCCTCGTGGCTGAGCTGGCTGCGCTCAGACTTGCAAGGCAGCGACATCTCCGCCTCCCATATCCGGGCGCGACCCTTGATCGGTTATCGAACAGAGCCTGGAGCCGAGCACCGTGAAGGTTCCCACCACCGGGGTCGGCATCCGAGCGAGAATGTGGGTGTCATCCGAGAGGGTCCCACGGAACCCGCCGGGTCCCAGCAACCCGACGGGCGCGTCTACGTCACCTGTGACCCGCAGGGCTGGGCTACCAGCGCTTGCAGACCTTTCGCCACGCGCACCCGGCGCCTTGGCGGCAAACTCGGCGGTGCGTGCAGGCAGCAGCGGCCAGCTCGACGGCGTGGCTCTTGCCGACCGCGGCATGAATGCTTCCTGGCGCGACCGATGCCGTCGCCTCCGCACGCGGCACAAGGAGGGCCACAGCCGACAGGAGGCATATTCCAACGGTCAGATGAACGAGGGTGGACATGTGATCCTCCGCGAGTTTCGGTGAGCGGACGGCGTACGCAGTGCCGGACCTCACGGCTATCGGGAGAATTCCTCAGCAGGAAGGGGAAGACACCTGTGGCTGGAGACAGTGGTGGGCGCTGTTCCTACTGCTCCGGCGTGAAGCCGGAGGCTTTCACGGCTGGCGCCCACAGCTCGGAGTCGGCCTTCTGGATGCGACCGAGTTCCGCGGCGGAGGTGCCGGTCGGGACCAGGCCGAAGGCCAGCAGCCGCTCCTTGATTTGCGGAGTGCGCACCGCGCCCGCGACGGCGGCGTTGAGGCGGGCAATGGTATCGTCCGGGGTACCGGCGGGAGCGAACACGCCGTACCAGCCGCTGCCCTCGATGCCGAAGCCCGCCTCCTTGAAGGTCGGCACCTCGGGCAGGAACGGCGAGCGCGCGTTGGCAGAGGTGGCCAGCACCTTGATGCGGCCGGACTTGTGCTGCTCCAGCACGTCGCTGGTGGTGGTGAAGACAATGGGGATCTGGCCGCCCACCAGATCGGTCAGGGCCGCCGCCGAGCCGCGGTAGCCCACATGGCGCAGGTCGAGGCCCGCGGCCTTGGCGAACGACACCGCGAAGAAATGTGGCAGCGTGCCGGCGGCGGGCGTGCCGTAGCTGCCCTGCGCCGGGTTGGCCTGCACCCAGGCCACCAGCTCCTTGAGGCCGGCGGCCGGCACCTGCGGGGCGACGGCGACGGCGAAATCGAATGTCGCCACCTGCGAGACCGGCGCGAAGTCGGCGATGGGATCGTAGGCCAGCGCCTTGTAGACGTGCTGGTAGATCGACATGGGCGCGACCGGGGTGAGGAGGATGGTGTTGCCGTCGGGGGCCGCGGTCTTGACGGCCTGCACGCCCAGGCGGCCCTGGGCGCCGGTGCGATTCTCCACGATGACGGGCCGGCCGAGGGCGGTGCGCAGGTGCTCGGCGATCAGCCTTGCCAGTGCGTCGCCCGAGCCGCCGGCCGCGAACGGGAAGACGATGCGCACGGTCTGCTCGGGCGCCTGCGCCGGGGCTGGGACGGGGGCGAGGGCCAGGATCGCCGCCGCGGTCACCGCGGCCAGGACGCGAGTGAGAGCCTGAATCGAGCTGCGGACCATGCGTTCCCCCTGATCTTTTGTCCGGCCGATGGCAGCCGGCCGTTGGTCGATTTGTTTCACGTGGAACAATTCGGCACCGCTCGGGCGAACGCAAGCTGCGACTTGCCGCGAGGCCGGTTCTTGGAGGCCGGCAGCCTCCGGCCCGGTCAGCTCTCGCCGCCCCGGTAGGCGCTCCACAGCTCCGCAGGCAGCTCGCTCTCGTCCCACACGCCGATCAAGATGCCCTGGCGGAGCGACTTGCCGTGCGCCGCCGCAATCTCGGCGTCGGAGCGGGTGGTGCGCTGCGACAGCCTGAGCCCCCACTCGGCCAGCTCGGCCGCCAGGCGCCGGCGCTCGCCCTCGTGGGCGGGGTCGGCGCCGAGATCGGCGAGCTCCTGCGGGTCTGCCTCGAGGTCGAAGAGCATGGGGCGGAAGCCCGGCGCGTGCACGTACTTCCAGCGCCGGTCGGCCGCCATGAAGAGGCGCGCATCGCGCGGCGCCATCCCGAGCTTCGTGGCCACGGGGAGCATCGAATAGTCGTACTCGCTGAAGACGCAGCGCCGCCATCCGGCCGGTGGCCGGCCGCCAAGGAACGGGACCAGCGAGCGGCCCTCCAGCCGATGCGACTGCCCGGCGGGGTCGGCGCCGAGCGCCTCCAGGAAGGTCGGCACCAGATCGATGGCCTCGATGAGCGCGTCGCAGGCGGTGCCGCGGGTGCTGTCGGCGGCGGGAGAGGGGTCGCAGACGATCAGCGGGACCTTGGCGGAGGGCTCGTGGAACAGGTCCTTCTCGCCCAGCCAATGGTCGCCCAGGTAGTCGCCGTGATCGGAGGTGAAGACGATCAGCGTGTTGGCCAGTAGCCCTCGCTCCTCCATGAAGCGGAAGAGCAGCCCGAGCTGATCGTCGATCTGCTTGATGAGGCCCATGTAGGCGGGGATCACCTCGCTCCGCACCTCGTCGCGGGAGAAGCTGCGGCTGACGCGGAGCGCCATGAACTCGCGATAGACAGGGTGGGGCTCGGCCCGCTCCGTCTCGGCCCGCACCGGCGGCAGGACGTGCTGGGGGCCGTACATGCCGTTGTAGGGGGCGGGCGCGATGTAGGGCCAGTGCGGCTTGATATAGGAGAGGTGCAGGCACCAGGGGGTGTCGCCGGCCTTATCCATGAACTCCATGGCCCGCCGGGTCATGTAGGGGGTCTCGGCATCCGCCTCGGCCACCCGCGCCGGCTTTCTCGCGTGCCGCATGGCCCAGCCGGAGGCCAGCGCGTTGCTGCCATCGTCGTCGGCGGCGGCGTTGGCCCAGTCGTGCCACGGATTGGCACCGGCGTAGCCCTTGTCGCCGAGATAGCGCTCGTATCGGGGCCGCTGCGGGTCGTAGCGGCCGTCGGGGCCCTCGGCATGCAGGCCGTCGTCGCGGTCGAACGGGTCGAAGCCGCATTCCGAGACGCGCACGCCGATGATCGACTGGGGGTCGATGCCCAGCCGCTGCATGCCCTCGGCGTCGGCGCGCATGTGCGTCTTGCCGGCCAGCACCGCCCGCACCCCGAGGGGACGGAGGTAGTCGCCCAGCGTCATCTCACCCACTTTCAGCGGCACCCCGTTCCAGGTGGCGCCATGCGAGGCGACGTAGCGGCCGGTATAGAAGCTCATGCGTGAGGGGCCGCACACGGGCGACTGCACGTAGGCCCGCGTGAAGCGCACGCCGCGGGCGGCCAGCGCGTCGATGTTGGGCGTCATGAGGTGCGGGTGGCCGGCGCAGGACAGGTAGTCCCAGCGCAGCTGGTCGCACATGACGAATAGGATGTTGCGGGTGGTGCGGGCCGTCACGAAGGTCCCCGGAGATGCTCGAATGCGGGCCGCCGCCTTCGGCCGGACCCGCCCAAGAGAGGGACCACGGGAGCGGCGGCGTCAAGCCTGATGCGATCGGCCGCTCCAGAGACCTCACGATCTCGCCATCTCACGATCTGACGTGGTCTGACCCGGAGGGGCCGCAGGGTCC
>DATMZP010000039.1:0-2674 GCA_035573595.1 Hyphomicrobiaceae bacterium | reverse complement strand
GATTCGACCTTGCGCAGCCGCTCCGTGTTGCTCTCCACGAGTGCGCGCTTCATCCAGTCTATGGCCGCAACCACGCCGCCCATGGCCTCGATGCGGGTCAGCTCCGCCCTCGCGGCCTCCTTCAGCTCATCGGCCTTGCGGCGCACCGCGGTAGAGCCCTCGAACAGATCGGGATACTCGAGCAAATCCGTCTCGTACGCCAGAATCTGCTGCATGCGTATGGACCACTGCTGGTCCCAGGGCCGGGGCAGCCCCAGCGCCTCGTTCCAAGCGGGGAGCTGCACGGCGCGGGCGCGCGCGTCCTTCGACAGGGTGACGGCCAGCATGCTCAGCAGGATGCGGTAGACGTTGTTCTCCGCCTGCGGCTCGGTGAGGCCCAGCGAGTTGACCTGCACACCGTAGCGGAAGCGCCGGTGACGCGGATCGGCGACACCATAGCGCTCCGCCGTGATCTCATCCCACAGCTCCGTGAACGCACGCATCTTGCACATCTCAGTGACGAAGCGCACGCCGGCGTTGACGAAGAACGAGATCCGACCCACCACCGCCCCGATCTCCGCCGGGGCCACCTCGCCGGAGTCGCGCACCGTATCGAGGATTGCCTGCGCGGTGGCCAGCGCGAATGCCACTTCTTGCACCGGCGTGGCTCCCGCCTCCTGCAGGTGATAGGAGCACACATTGACAGGGTTCCACTTGGGCAATGTCCGGCAGCTGAAGACGATGGTGTCCTTGGTGAGCCTGAGCGACGGCTCCGGCGGGAACACGTAGGTGCCGCGCGAGAGGTATTCCTTGATGATGTCGTTCTGTGTGGTGCCGGTGAGCTTGTCGCGCGCCGCCCCCTGCTCGTCGGCCACCGCCACGTAGAGCGCGAGCAGCCACGCCGCCGTGGCGTTGATGGTCATCGACGTGTTCATCCGATCGAGCGGGATGCCGTCGAGCAGCGTGCGCATGTCGCCCAGGTGGCCGACGGGCACGCCCACCTTGCCCACCTCGCCGCGGGCCAGCTCGTGATCGGAGTCGTAGCCCGTCTGGGTCGGCAGGTCGAAGGCGATGGACAGGCCAGTCTGCCCCTTGGCGAGGTTCTTGCGATAGAGCGCGTTGGACTTGGCCGCGGTCGAGTGGCCTGAATAGGTGCGGATGAGCCACGGGCTGTCGCGCTCCACAGGCCCCGCGGTGTGGGCTTCGGCCCGCTTCGGCGCGGTCATGGCATGACTCCTCGGGTTCGCATGCGCGAGATGGCCCAGGGTAGCCGAGGCCGCACGCGGCGCAACAATTTAGCAGTGAAGCGAGCGAAATCTCTCGCCACTCAAGCGGGTAATATTGAACGAAAGTTGAGGGCGACCAGGACGGAGCGCCTTTACCTGCAGTGCAAAAATTCGCTTGTGCAGTGCCAAAAACTGTCAGACGCTATGCCCGCTGGATGGGCAGGCTACTATGGTGGGATGACGGACATGCCTCAAGCCAAGGCAGAGTCGGTTGGGACGGTGATACCCCTCAAGGCCGCAGCGGCGGGCGCGGCTCCGGCGGCCGTTGCTCCTGTGGTGGCAACGGGCACGCCGCGGAAGGACCTATACGAGATCGGCGAGATTCCGCCGCTCGGCCACGTGCCTTCGAAGATGTACGCGTGGGGCATCCGCGCCGACCGGCACGGCCCCCCCGATCAGGCCATGCAGGTGGAGGTGCTGCCGACCTGGGAGCTCGACAGCCACGACGTGCTCGTCCTGGTGATGGCGGCCGGCGTCAACTACAACGGCGTGTGGGCCTCACTCGGCGTGCCGATCTCGCCCATCACCCATGTGCACAAGAACCCCTACCACGTCGCCGGATCGGACGCGTCGGGTATCGTTTATGCGGTCGGCTCCAAGGTGAAGCGCTGGAAGGTGGGCGACGAGGTCGTCATCCACTGCAATCAGGACGACGGCGACGACGAGGAGTGCAACGGCGGCGACCCGATGTTCTCGCCCAGCCAGCGCATCTGGGGCTATGAGACGCCGGACGGCTCCTTCGCTCAGTTCTGCCGCGTGCAGGACCGCCAGCTGCTGGCGCGGCCGAAGCACCTCACCTGGGAGGAGAGCGCCTCCTACATGCTGGTGCTGGCCACCGCCTACCGCATGCTGTTCGGCCACCGACCCCACGTGATCCGGCCGGGGCACAATGTCCTGGTCTGGGGCGCCTCCGGCGGTCTGGGCTCCATGGCCGTGCAGCTCATCGCCACCACCGGCGCCAACGCCGTCGGCGTGGTCTCGGAGGACGACAAGCGCGACTTTGTCATGCAGCTGGGCGCGCGCGGCGTCATCAACCGCAAGCAGTTCACCTGCTGGGGCGAGCTCCCTAAGGTGGGCACGCCGGAATACGACGCCTGGTTCAAGGAGGTGCGCAAGTTCGGCGCCGCCATCTGGGAGATCACCGGCAAGGGCAACAACGTCGACTTCGTGTTCGAGCACCCGGGCGCGGCGACGTTCCCGGTATCGGTGTTCGTGGTCAAGCGCGGCGGCATGGTGGTGATCTGTGCCGGCACGACCGGCTACAACCTGACCATGGACGCCCGCTATCTGTGGATGCACCAGAAGCGCGTGCAGGGCACGCATTTCGCCAACCTCCTGCAGGCGGCGCAGGCCAACAAGCTGGTGGTGGAGCGGCGCGTCGACCCTGCCATGTCCGAGGTATTCCCCTG
>DATMZP010000038.1:0-3540 GCA_035573595.1 Hyphomicrobiaceae bacterium | reverse complement strand
CGTAGTCGCCAAGGATGGCCACACTCTCGCGCCGCACCACCGCATCGGCGACTCGCGCCGCGGCCTTGTCCATGTCGCGCAGGGTGCTCGGGTCCGGCATCAGCGCCTTGACGGTCGGGTCGAGCGCCACCGCCACCTCGTCCAGCCCCACCCCGCGCGCCGCCAGCACCCGGCCCAACAGTTCCGGCAGCTTGTATCGCTGGCTGATGGCCAATGCCGTGCCGGCCCCCGCCCGGTCCAGCCGCTCGCGCCAGATAAAGCCGCGCACGGACGCCGTCACATTCAGGGCGGCGCCTTCGGCCTCCCGCGCCGGCTCCAGCTTGAAGACTGCCCCCATCGCCGCCACCCTTCGACCTATGGCGATGACTAGCTGCGCCGCGCCAAGCCGGCCAGCGCTTCCGGCCTTCGGTCCACAGCTCAGTGTGTAGGGAATGGGGAGTGGGGAGTGGGGAATAGGGAATGGGGAAAGCGAGCTGGACCAACGAGGTCCCCACTCCCTATTCCCCATTCCCCATTCCCACTCCCCGTTCGCCCATCTTTGACGTACACTGGCGATGGACGAGCCGGGCTCGCGCAATGACGCGGGTCGACAAGAGGCCGTACCGCCGGAGGAACGCCAATGAAGCGACTGACGATCGCCGCCATCGCGGCCATGCTTGCCATCCCCATCGGCCATCTTGCCAGCCAAGCCAGGGCCGAGGGGTTGCCGCAGTTCGCCGTCGATCCGTTCTGGCCCAAGCCGTTGCCTGACAGCTGGATCCTCGGGCAGGTGGCCGGCATCGCCGTGGACAACGACGACAACGTGTGGATCGTGCACCGGCCGTCCACGCTGGTGGACGACGAGAAGGGGGCGCAGAAGAGCCCGCCCGAGACCCGCTGCTGCATCGCGGCGCCGCCGGTCTTGCAGTTCTCGGCCGACGGCAGGCTGCTCAAGAGCTGGGGCGGCCCAGGCGCTGGCTACGAATGGCCCGAGAGCGAGCACGGCATCCACATCGACAAGGAGGGCAACGTCTGGCTTGCCGGCAACAGCAAGAACGACCACCAGATCCTCAAGTTCACGCCCGACGGCAAGTTCCTGCAGCAGATTGGCAAGGCCGGTTCCACCGGCGGCTCCAACAGCAAGACCCAGCTCGGACGCCCGGCCCACATGGTGACGGACGAGGCCGCCGGCGAGCTCTACGTGGCCGACGGCTATCTCAACCGGCGCATTGTTGTGTTCGATATCAAGACCGGCGACTACAAGCGCCACTGGGCCGCCTACGGCACGAAGGAGGCCACCGACGAGAAGCTTCCGGCCTACACGCCGGTTGCCATCACCCAGCTCTCCAGGTCGTTCTCCAACCCCGTGCACTGCGTGCGGCTGGCGCGGGACGGGCTCGTCTACGTCTGCGACCGCGCCAACGACCGCATCCAGGTGTTCCAGAAGGACGGCACCTTCGTGAAGGAGATCCAGGTCGAGCCGCAGACCCTGCAGAACGGCTCGGTGTGGGATCTGGTGCTGTCGGAGGATGCGGCCCAGCGCTACATCTTCGTCGCCGACGGCGCCAACATGGCGGTCATGACGCTCGACCGCCAAAGCGGCGAGAAGCTGGCGAGCTTCGGCCGTCCCGGGCGCATGGCGGGCGAGTTCAAATGGGTGCACAACATGGCCATCGACTCGAAGGGCAACCTCTACACCTCCGAGGTCGGCTACGGCCGCCGCGCCCAGAAGTTCAAGCGGGTGAGCGGCCAGGCGAACTGAGCAGCGATTTCCACGCGCTCGGAGGCGAAGGCGGCGATTGCCCTCGCCTTCCGTTCGGAGGCACCTACCTCTTGATCTCCCAGCTCGTGTTGTGCGGGATGTCGAGCGCCGTGTAGCCGCCGGGACCGGCGAGTGCAGGCATCGCCTGGCAGGAGAACGGCTCCCTTCCGGTGATGTCCTTGTACTTGCCGGTGCCGCCCACGATCACGTGGGTGCCACAGTTCATCTCCGGCTGGGACTTGTCGAGGTCGCGGGTATCGAAGGTCGAGACGATCTTGTCGCCGCCCTGATCGACCAGCACGCAGACGCCATCGATATATTTCTTGTTGTCCAGCTCGACATTGAGGGCCACGCACCGCGCCGACATTTTGTCGAGCATCTTCTCCCCCTTCATGTTCTGCGTGGTGCCGACCGCTTCGAGCACCGAGGCTTTCCCAACGCCCGTATCGTCGAGGCTCATCAGGGGCCGGAAGATGAAATGCGTCACGTAGGGCGTAGTTCCCTTCGGTTCGATCGGATCAGCCAAGCTGCCCCAAGATGCGACGGCCACCATTGCTCCAGAAAGCAAGACGATCTTGGCAAGTGTCGTCGTGGCGGAGGGCGCCGCCTTCAAGCTCATGTTCATGGGTATCATGGGTTCCTCCAAGGGAGGGTCCCGCTACTGCGGTCCGGGCAGGCCGTCCTTCGCAGGACGCGGGGCACCATTGCAGCAGGCGCATGATCTGCAAGTGCTGGATGGGGAAGAAATCCGTAGCTTTACCCGTTTCCCTCGGGACGAGTGCCGAGATTGCCCAGTGAATTGCCCAGTGAAAGGCTGTCTTTCGGTCCGGACGTCTATCCTGCTCGCGCATCGAAGAACCGGTTCGGCTTGAGGAAGAACGAGAGCGTCACGCAACCCTTGGGGGCGCGGGCGTCATGGCGGCTGCCGGCCGGGCGCCAGACATAGTTGCCGGCGGTGACAACGCCCTCGTCGTCCTCCAGCGCGCCTTCCAGTACCCAGGTCTGCTCCAGCTCCACGTGCTCGTGGTCCGGGAGCGCGGCGCCTGGCGCGAACCGCACCAGCGCCGTCATCAGGCCGGTCTCCTTGTCCTCCATCAGCATCTTCATGTCGACGCCGGGAAAGCGGGTCGGCACCCACGGCAGCCCCGCAACGTCGACATAGCGCGAGGCAAGAGCGGCGAGCCCGGCGTGATTGGTTGCGCCCGGCGTGACCATGGTCATGGCGGTTCTCCTTGGGGTTCCTGCAACCCGATCAGAGCATGGGACGCCGGACATCGGCAATCGAGGAGCGGAGGCGGCGGCTTCCCGCCCCATTCCCGCCCCCGGCCGTGCCGTTCGGCGCGGGGATCTCCGACCTGGGCTCGCGAACGTTACGGTTTTTTAAGGTGGCCGACATCGCCGCGTAAGTTTGGTTTCCCTATAGGGAACGCATGACCAATCCTATTCTCGTCCCGAGGTGACGCCGATGCTGCCTACTCTTCCACAGAGCCGCGCCCCGCGCCCGGCCCGCTGGCGTATGGCCCTCCTGTCCGGCCTCGCCGTTGCGGCCGTGGCCGGCAGCCTGCTCGCGCTGCCGCAGGCGCGCGTTGAGGCCCAGTCGCGCGGGCAGGTGATCCCGCCCGGCGCGCCGCTGTCGTTCGCCGATCTGGTCGAGCACGTGAAGCCCGCGGTGGTGAGCATCCAGGTCACCTCGCAAGGTCCCAAGATCGCCCGCGCGCCGCAGGACCCGAAGGGCCGGCCCGGCCCCAACCCGCGCGAGCCGGGCGCCCGTCCGCCTTCGCCCTTCCCCGACGAGAACC
>DATMZP010000037.1:0-4827 GCA_035573595.1 Hyphomicrobiaceae bacterium | reverse complement strand
GGAACCAAGGCCCTTGATCAGGATGCCCATCAGCGCCGCGCCGAGCTTGGGTTCGGCCACGACGCTCTGGGCGAACAGCTGGCCGACGTCGGCATAGACGTTGGTGACGCCGAGCTTGGCCGGGATCTCGGCGAGATCGCTGACCCAGGAGATGCGCCCCGTCTGCTCGAACTCCTGCCAGCCCTGGGAGGCGTTGCCGCCGCCGGCGTGGCGGTAAGCGCCGTGATAGACGACGAAGTTGAGCTGCGGCCAGTCCTTGGCGGCCTTGCCGACGTCGCGCACGTCGCAGTAGGCGAGCAGATGCGGGAACTGCTGTTCCACGGAGGCGGGGAACAGCCCCTTGTGCACGCAGATGTTCTTGATGCCGTGCTTCACGGCCAGCTCGTAGCCCTTGTAGGTGACGGCCTCGTCGTCCATGCGCCAGGGGTACTTGCTGATGTGCTTATTGGTGTTGTCGCCGATGGTGTAGCCCTTGATGGAGTCGGGCCGCATGGACAGGGCGTGCTCCAGATTCTCGAGCCACTGGGGCTGGCCCGGCGTGAAGATGGCGTGCGCCATCATGCGCTTGCTGCCGGCTTCCCTGTTGACGCGCTCGCGCGCGGCGATCGCCATCTCGTTGGTGAGGAACCAGTCCTGCGGAATGTCGGACGGGGCGCTGGAGATGAGCGCGATCTTGGTGTCGCTGTCGAGGAAGACCTCCTTGAAATAGTTGTTCCACTTCAGGTCCTCGATGGTCTGCGGCTTGTCCACCAGCGACGGGTTCCAGCCCGCCTTGCCCACCGCCTCGCGCTGGCGCACGAAGGTCTGGATGCTGGTGTCGTCGCGCAGGAAATGCGTGTGCATGTCCATGATGAACTGGTCGCGCAGCGAGTCGGCCCGCTCCTGGGCCATGGCCGGCGTGGCCGCCTCCGCGCGGGACGCGTCGAAGATGGCACCGAAGGTGTCGTTCATGGCCACGAACGCCGCCGCCATGCCGGCCGCGGTCTGGAAGAACTCGCGCCGGGAAAGGCCTTGCTTGTCGCCGAGCGTGTCGCCCATGTCGAGCAGGCGGGCCTCCACCTCCTTCTGCTGGGCGCTCTGCGGCGGTGGGATGTACTCGTCGCTGGAGACGATCTGCGTCGGGATCGGCGTGGTATGCGGCAGCATCTCGGCGGGGATGAGCTGCTCGATCTCGTCTTCGGTCAGGAAACCCATGGCGTCCTCCGTGCTGGAGTGCTTGTTCCAGGCTGGACCCTCTCTCTGGGGCCATGCCAGCATAACCGTGCGTCCGCTGCAGGTCTATGCGCAGTGCGGAGACGGATCCTGCACTGCATCCTGAATGTCCACTGCCGGATGTGTTACAGTCGCGCCCGCTGCGGCGCTGCTCAGAATGCCGCCGCCCTGTCGAGGAGGAGATGCATGACCGCAGATCGGCCGCTACCGGACCTGCCACAGGTGCGCCGGCGCCAGCTGATGCAGGCGGCGGTGGCCGCCGTCGTTGCCACGGCCGCCGCATGCGTTGTCGCGGGCCCCGTCGCCGGCCAGGGCACCGCCATTGCCGCCGAGGAGCACTGGGCCAAGAAGGGTGCGGTGGAGCTCTACCTCTATCGCAAGCGATTGCCAGGTGAGGCCGGCGCGGCGAAGCCGGTGCTGTTCCTGGTGCACGGCTCCACCTTCTCCTCGCGCGGCAGCTACGACCTGCAGGTGCCGGGACACCCCGGCTACTCGATGATGGACCATTTCGCCGCCCGCGGCTTCGACGTGTGGACCATGGACCACGAAGGCTACGGCCGCTCCTCGCGCACGGAGAGCCATGCCGGCATCATGGTGGGCGTGGAGGACCTGAAGGCCGCCCTGCCCGTGGTCGAGCGGGCCACCGGCCAGCGCAGCGTCATGATGTACGGCGCCTCCTCGGGTGCCATCCGCGCCGCCGCCTTTGCTGCGGCCGAGCCCGCGCGCGTGGAGCGGCTGATCCTCAATGCCTACACGCACACCGGTGAGAACGCCCCCGAGATCGATCGCCGCCGCGCCCAGGCCGAGCGCTACAAGGCCAATCCGCGCCGGCCCCTCACGCGCGCCGGCATCCAGCGCATCTTCGAGCGCGACATGCCGGGGGTGTCGGCGCAGCCCGTCATCGATGCGCTCGCCGCCTACGAGCTGGCCTTCGGCGACACGGTGCCCTCGGGCACCTATCTCGACATGGCCGTCAATCTGCCGATGGTGGACCCCGCGCACATCAAGTGCCCGGCGTGCATGGTCCGGGCGGAGGTGGACGGCAATGCCAGCGAGGAGGAGCTCATGCGCTTCTATGCGGGGCTGCCCAACAAGGACAAGCAGTTCATTATGATCGCCGGTCAGGCCCATGCCGGCGGGCACGGCCTCAACCGCCACCGCCTCTGGCACGCGGTCCAGGCCTTCCTCACCTACCCGCCGATGCGCAGCGCGTGAGACTGGGTCGCCGCAGGTGGGCTTGCACCGCCTGGCGCCTGCCGTATTCCCGACGTGTCTGGGAAGGACGCTGGGGTCTGCCGCCGGCTCTGGCGGGCAGCTGACCAGTCCACGCGGGAGGCACAATGCGCATCGGTTTCATCGGTCTTGGCGTGATGGGCGGCGCCATGGCCGGGCATCTGGCCAAGGGCGGGCACACGCTCGCGCTCTACGACATCGCGCCGGCGGCGGCCAGGACGGTGGCCAGGCGCCACAAGGGCGCGCGCGCCGTCCGCACCCCGCGGGAAGTGGCGGAGGCATCCGAGGTCGTGTTCATCATGCTTCCCGAGGGCACGGCGGTGCGCGAGTGCGTGTTCGGGCCGGACGGCCTGGCCGCGGGCTTCGAGCGCGGTGCGATCCTGGTGGACACCTCCTCCGCCGAACCCTGGCTCACGCGCGAGACCGCGGCGCGGCTGGCCGAGCAGGGCGTGACCATGATCGATGCACCCGTGTCCGGCGCCAGCGAGGGCGCTGAGAGCGCCACGCTCGTGTTCATGTGCGGCGGCGAGGCGGCGGCCTTGAAGCGGGTGCGCCCGCTGCTGGCGCTGATGGGCAGGCACGTCTTCCACTTGGGACCCGTGGGCAGCGGCCACGCCATGAAGACAGTGAACAACCTCGCCACCGCGCTGACCGTGCTCGGCACCGCGGAGGCCATGCTGATCGGCAAGGCGTATGGCCTATCGCCCGCCGCGATGCTCGACGTCATCAACGTCTCCACGGCGCGCAGCTTCGCCTCGGAGGTACGCTTCGGCCCGCAGGTGATCGACCGCCGCTTCGACGACGCCTTCAAGCTCGCCCTGATGCTGAAGGACGTGTCGATCGCCAACCGCCTCGCCGACGAGCACGCCCTGGACGTGCCGGTCAGTGCGCTCGGCGAGCAGCTGTGGCGCGCCGCGAACGCGGCCATGGGCGAGGGCGCCTGCGTGCTGGACGTGGTGCGCTGGTACGAGCGCACCACTGGGATAGAATTGAAGGGCTAGCGCATGTACTCAGCTGCCGGTATTCGCCGAGGCAGCTCTCGCCGGGTCAGCGCCTCTCGTCTGTCGCTTCCCCGCTTACTACGGATCTCTCCTTCCCGGCAGACCTAGGCGGGCTGCGCTCACGCTGGCGTTGAGGAAAGGTCATCCTGGCCGGAAGGAGTTGGCAGAGCTTCCCACTGCTTTGGTCGCGGTTGCCTTTTTTGGAGATCGCGCGAGCTCACTGCGCCGACTGCGTGGCCGCCGTGCGGGGCGAGCGCATTAAGCTTGGAGATGGAAATACCCGGTGCCGCCGGCGCAAGCGCGGCGCCGGCCGTGGTGAAATGGGCCGTCCCGCAGCTGCCGTCGTCCGGCAAGCGATGGGGCAGCGATTCGGCCACGCGCGGGTGTGTGCTTTGCCATTCGGCGAATGGCGTTTGGGTCATCGATCCTCTGGTGGTGCACGTATCCGCTCCTCGGCCAACTGCCTGCCGCCAGGGGAGGTGAGGTTTCGTGTTGAGCGGTCCAGCGAGAGCGACAATTCGGTACGCATCGCGATGGTGGGGATCTGTCGCCGCCAGGCCGACGCTCGCTGCCCTCGCCGCCGCCGCGTTGATCGCGTCCGCCGCGCTGATATTCGATGCGGTGACCCCGCGAATGCTGCCGGTCACCCTTTTCTATGTGGCAATTGTCCTCACGGGGTTCTGGTTTCCCAATCCGAAATCCGCGCTCGCCCTCGCACTCTTTGCCACGCCCCTGATCATCATTGGGTACTGGGTATCGATTCCGGACGAAGCGGCGGAGTGGGCAGCCTGGGCAAGTCGCGCTCTTGCCGTCGGTACTGTCTGGTTGACGGCGGTTTTCGTGTGGCACATTCGGGTGCTGCAGCAGCAGAAGCTGCAAGCCCAGATCGACATCGCCAACGGTCTGTCGCGCGAGATGGGTCATCGCGTCGGAAACAGCCTGCAACTCGTCGCTTCATTCTTGCGGTTGCAGGCAGCCGGCAGCGGTAGCGAGAACTCGCGCCACGTACTTGAGATAGCGGGTTCGCGCATCATGGTCATCGGAAAGATAGAGCGCCTGCTGTCGCATTTCGGGGCGACCCAGACTGTCGACTCGAAGGCCTTCATCACGGCGCTTCTGCAAGATGTGCGTTCGATTTTGCCCGACCCCGGCCAGATTTGTATCGACGTTCAAGTCGACTCCACCCAGATCGCGTCCACGGCGGCCATCGCGCTCGGCGCCCTGCTGGTCGAGCTCATCAATAATGCGCTAAAGCACGCCTTTCGCGAAGGGATGGAGGGAACGCTTGCCGTGAGATTCCTAGCCCCAAAGAGTATGAACCAGTGCGTCGTCGAGGTTGAGGATGATGGCGTCGGAATTGATCAAGGACAAAAGTCCGATG
>DATMZP010000036.1:0-2425 GCA_035573595.1 Hyphomicrobiaceae bacterium | reverse complement strand
GTCGGATTTGCGTGATAGACGGCGTTCTCGGCCTCGTTGATGGTGTTGACGGCGCTCTGGGCTGTCGTGTTGGGGGCGAAGTGCGTCTGTCCCTGGAGCGGGCCGCCCTCGACCATGTGAGCGTCGCGCAGCGTGGCGATGTCGGCAGCCATCTGGCCCGTGTCTGTCATCGTGCCCGGCGGGACCTTCGCGATCTCAGCTTCCAGCGCCTTGCCGGCCTCCCCGACCTTGCGCTCGGCCATGCCCAGCAGGCTCGGCCGCGTGACGGCTGTCACCCGGCGCTTGAGCATCTCCGGGACGATCTGCTCGGCCAGGTCTTTCAGCTCTTCGCTAGTCGCGCCAATCGCCTTGCCATAGCCCTTCGCGGCAAGGCCCCTGAGCCAGGCGGCTACGCGCGGGCTGACCGACCCGACCAGTCGCCCGATCGGCACGCCACCGGCAGCGGTCAGCGCGGCCGTCTTGGGGTCGCTGCCCTGTGCCGCTGCCGCCACGGCCGCGTTGGCGCCCTCGATGCCCATGCTGGCCAGGGTGCCGAGCTTGCCGCCGGCGGCCACGACGGCCGGGGCCTTCGCCAGGCCCGGCCCCATGAACTCGCCGAGCTGCTCCCCGTAGAAGCCGGCTTTCTCGGCAAGGCTCTCAGGGTCCGGACGCAGACCCAGGTCTTCTGCTGTCCCGTGCGTGCCGACGTCGTCGGGCACGGCCTGCAGGCGGTTCGCGCCCTTGATGAGCAGGTCGGCGCCAGGGCCGAGCAGGCCGGCATTGCTGGCCCTCCGGGTGAGCTCGCCCAGGCCGATCGCCGAGCTGGCCGCGCCCTTGGTCGAACCGATCTGCATGTTGCGGACGGCGCCGGCCAGTCCGCGTGCGGCTCCAGGGCTGCGCCGGGCCAGCTCGGTGAACAGATCCCGCAGCGTGTGGAGCAAGCTCGAGCTCTCGCCGCCGAGGGCCTCGTCGAGCTCGGGGCTGCCGGTGTCTGGCACTGGCGCACGGAAGCCGCCAGGCGGCGCGGCCTCCCAGCCGCCCTGCGGCGTGGGCTCCCAGCCGGGAGGGAGCGCCGGCGACGGGCTGGGCCTGGGGGTTGGCATTTACGGGGCCTCGTCCTTCCCAACAGCGTCGCCGAACCAGTGAACGCCGTTGGCATCGACGTGCTCGTATCGGCCACCGCCCACGGGCTGCCGCCCAATGGAAGTGCCGTGCGGCTGTGGCCTGTTTGCATTAGGCGCGTCGCCGCCTCGCGTGGGGTTCGGGGTGGTCGGGCCTCCGGATGTCCGCGCCTGGAGCCGCCGCAGCTCAAAGGTGAAAGACTTCAGATCAGAGAAGAACTTCGATTCTGGAAACCGCGGGTTGGGGGCCAGGGAACGCAGTCGCTTGTATTCCTGCTCGTTGATCTGCGCGCCGGACCGCGCGCGCAGGAGCTGGTCAGCCAGGTTGTCTGAGAGGCGGAACAGGTCGTTGACTTCTGGATCGGCGCCGACGGTCTGGCGCTGGATCGCCGCCAGCGTGCCGCTGAAGCGGCCAATAGAGTCCCGGTGGCGGTTGGCCAGATCAGCGAGAGTGCCGAGGTCTTCCACCATGCCCTCCAGGCCAGCACGCCGCGTCAGCTCGGTTCCTGCCAAGCCGCTCTTGCGTCCATCGACGGGAGGCGCGGAGGTTTCACCGGTCGCAGGATTGAAGTACGTCAGGATGTTGCCTTTCTCGTCCGTGATCGCCTGGAAGGAGCCTCGCGCTGGGCTCGGGGGCGGCTGCCGCGACTGCTTCTCCAGGCCGTACTCACCCGTGACGGTGGCGTTCATCGCGCCGCGCGTGGTGGTGATGAAGCGCCCCGGATGCGCGGGATCCGGGATCGTGATGGGCTGGAGGTCTTCCTCCCTCCGCCGCCTCCGCGCGTCCTCGGCCGCGATGGCCTGTTCCCGCCGTTGCTGCATCTTCAAGAGGTCGCGCTGGAGCGCGCTCCCCGACTGCTTCCCCTTCCCCATGAGTCGGATGGTGTCAAGTGACGTGCCGCTGGCGGTGACGGCACTGGGGTCGAGGTCGGGCCGCACCGGCTGGTCAACGCCGTCCTGACCTTCGAGCGCGAGCGCGTCCTGCTGCGCCAGCATGTCGGCGGCGGACAGCCCCGCGGTGGTGTTGGCCAGCTCGCCCGCCCGGCGCTTGATCGGCTCGTAGTCGAGCTGCGCCTGGTGCTGCCGCATTGCAATTTCGGCTTCTTGCCGCTTTACTTCTTCGGACCTGTTGACCGCCCGCCAGTCCGGACCTTTGGTCCGGAAGTCCTGGTAATCCGACGCCGCCTTCGTGATCAGGCCGAACAGGCGCGCCAGGGCGCCGCCGAAGCCGCGCCCGGGATCGCTCGCAAAGGTCGATGGCGGCATCAGAGCCCCTGCGGCCTTTGTGGCTGGCCGGGGTAGTAGAAGCGGCGCAGCGGGTCGTT
>DATMZP010000035.1:0-3504 GCA_035573595.1 Hyphomicrobiaceae bacterium | reverse complement strand
TGGTCGAGAAGCCCTTCGCGCCGACCGCCGGCGAGGCGCGAGGCGTCGTGGCGGAGGCGCGCCGCCGCGGCCTGTTTCTCAGCGTGTACCACCAGCGGCGCTGGGACAGCGACACCTTGACGCTGCGACGCCTCATCGCCGAGGGCGCGCTGGGCGACGTGCTGCGGTTCGAGTCCCGGTTCGAGCGCTGGCGCCCCGTGGTGACGGGGGGCTGGCGCGAGAGCGACGCGCCCGGTGGGGCGGGAGGGCTTCTCTACGATCTCGGCAGCCATCTCGTGGACCAGGCGCTGCACCTGTTCGGGCCGGTGGCGTCCGTGTACGCGGAGCTCGACCGGCGGCGCACCGGGATCGCGGTGGACGACGACGTCTTTCTGGCGCTCACGCACGCCTCGGGGGTCCGGTCGCACCTCTGGGCGAGCGCTCTGGCCGGACAGGGCGGCCCGAGCGTGCGCGCGCTCGGGACGAAAGCCGCCTACGTCAAGCTGCACCCCGATGGGCAGGAGGCGGCGCTCCTCGCCGGGGAACGGCCGGACCGCCCCGACTGGGGTGCGGAGCCCCGCTCACGCTGGGGCCTCCTCGGCTCCGGCGACGGCGCGAGCCCGGTTTGGAGCGAGCCGGGCGCGTATCCACGCTACTACGCCGGAGTCGTCGCCTCGCTACGGCACGGCACGCCGCCGCCCGTCGACCCCGACGACGCGGTGGCCGGGCTCGAGATCATCGCGGCGGCTCAACGGTCCGCCGCCACGCGCCAGACCGTCTCGCTCCCGGCCCCTTGACGGGCCCGCAGGTCACTTGCCCCCCGGGGCTACCGCCCCAGGGAAGCGCGCCGCGTAGTACGCCAGCGTGTCGAGCTCTTCCGGCGTGACGCGGCTCAGCGCCTCGCCCATCGCCATCGTGTAGCCGGGCCGCTGGCCCGACTTGAAGCCGCGCAGGCTCATCTGCAGGTAGTCCTCATGCTGGCCGGCGATGCGCGGGACCTGCTGGCCGCCGGCGAAGTCGGCGCCGTGGCAGATCAGGCACTTGTGCTGCTGCGCCAGCTCGGCGCCCTTCTTCATGCGCGCCGGGTCGGGAGGTGTGGCGGGCGGCGGCGCCGGCACCGGAGGCAGCGTCGCGATGAAGTTGGCGAAGCCCTGCATGTCGGCGTCGCTCATCCCCTTGGCGACCGCCGTCATCGCTTCGTTGCTGCGCCGGCCCTCCCGGAACAGAAACAGCTGCGTGATCGCGTAGAACATATGCTGTCCGGCGAGTACCGGCGTGCCGGGCAGATCGCTGCGGCCGTTGGGGCCGTGGCAGGCCGCGCAGAGCGTGGCGAAGCGCTGCGGGTAGGGGTTGGGGGCGGGAGCGGGACTGGCCGGCTTGCCGCCACGCGGCTTGGCCTGGGCCCCGGCCGGCGAGGCCAGGGCCAACAGGGCCGCCGTGCAGAGTGCAAGGCCGGCCAGTCCCCTCATTCAGTTACGTGTGCTTACTTGCCCGTGTAGGTGATGCGATAGATCGCGTGCGCGTGGTCGTCGCTCACCAGCAGCGAGCCGTCCTTCATCACGAGGAAGTCCGCCGGCCGGCCGAGGTAGGTGTTGTTCTCGACGAAGCCGGTCATGAACGGCTCGACCTTCGCGCCGCCCTTGCCGTCGGGCCACGCCACGTAGACGCCGTTGTACTTCTTGGTGCGGTTCCACGGGCCGTGGACGGCGATGAACATCGCGCCCTGGTACTTGGCCGGGAACATCTTGCCCGTGTAGAACTTCAGCCCCAGCGAGCCGGCGTGCGGCCCCAGGAGCGCCGCGGGCTTCTGGAAGTCGTCGCACGACTTGCCCCAGCCGAACTCCGGATCAGGAATGTTGCCCTGGTGGCAGTACGGGTAGCCGAAGTGCTGCTTGCCGGGCCGCGTGACGACGTTCAGCTCGTCGTTGGGCAGCTCCTCGCTGAACCAGTCGCGCCCGTTGTCGGTGAACCAGAGGTTCCCCGTCTTGGGGTCGAAGTCGAAGCCCACCGTGTTGCGCACGCCCGAGGCGATGGTCTCCACGCCCGAGCCGTCGAGGTTCATGCGGAAGATCTTGGCCCACTCGCCCGGATCGCAGATGTTGCAGGGCGCGCCGACGGCGTAATAGAGCTTGTTGTCCCGGATGCGGAGGTACTTCCAGCTGTGGTCGGTGCCGCCGGGCAGCTTGTCGTAGATGAGCGTGGGCTCGCCGAGCTTGTCGAGGTTCGATTCGACGTTGTCGTAGCGCACGATCTTGGTGTTCGTGGCCAGGTAGAGGCTGCCCTTGTGAATCTCGATGCCGGTGGCCAGCGGCGTGTTGTCGATGATGGTCTTGGGCTTGTGGTCGCCGGCCTCGGGGATCACGTACACCTTGTTGGCGACGAAGATCGTGCTGACGAAAATGTTGCCCTTCTCGCCCTGGCGCAGGCCGCGCGCGTCGAGCACGCCCGAGGCCCAGACCTCGACCTTGAAACCCGGCGGCAGCTTGAGCTTCTTGATCGGCAGCTGATCGGCCGGCAGCGGCACCGGGAACGACGGCACGGGCGCCATCTTCATGGCCTCATCATTGGCCTTTGGGCGGCCTTTGGCCCAGCCGGGCTCTTCCTGCGCCGACGCGGCGCCCAGCCCAAACAACACCGCCAGCGCGATCAGCGAGACGATTCGCATGGTTCGTGGCACGGTGTGTCTCCTCTCTTGGGTGGTATGTGACGACGCACAGGGGAGAAGGCGGCGCCATGACCGTCAGGGGGGCTTCTCGACTCTTCGACCCACGCCGAACCCTCAGATCCCATCTCGTGGCCCTTCAGTGGCTGCCATAGGCACTGGGCACAAAACCGGCCGCGCGTGTCGTGGGCACTGCGCGGCTGCCCCGGATGCTAGGCGATCAGGCCCGCAGCGTCAAGCCGGGCTACCGGGCGGCTCTTGACCCCACCGCCTTCCTCGGGGATCATCTGGCCAGGATCCGGATCCGGGCCCCGGCGGTTACAATGCCAGGACCGGCGCACACGGCGCATCCACGCCAAATAAAGGGGGAAACATGGCAAAGCCCGCTCGGTCGAAAGCCACCCGACGTGACTTCTTGAAGCTCGCCGCCGCGGGGGCCGCCGGGGCTGCCGCGGGGCCCTTCATCTCCCGCAATGCCCAGGCTCAGCCGAAGACGATCACGTTCGCGCGCGAAAGCTCCTACGTGAAGAACTTCGACGTGCACTTCCAGAACGTGATGATGCCGGCCTACGAGAAGGCCACCGGCATCAAGATCGATTACCAGATCCAGGCCGCGGGCGGCAGCGCGGTGCCCCAGCTGGTCTCCATGGTCGAGAACAAGACCGGCGCCGACGTGGCCTGGGTGCAGCAGGAGTGGCTCTATCGCGACGCCCTGGTGGACGTGTCCGACATCGCCGAGGAAGTGGGCCGGCAGCAGGGCGGCTGGTACGACGAGATCAAGCGCCTGTCCGTCGACAACGGCAAGTGGAAGTCCGTGCCGAACGGCAACATCGGCCAGCTGATGGTCTATCGGAAAGACTGGT
>DATMZP010000034.1:0-4887 GCA_035573595.1 Hyphomicrobiaceae bacterium | reverse complement strand
GCAGGCAAGCTAACCGCCGGCTTCTCCTCCCTCTGGAGCGTACGCAGCCCCAGCGTGATCGACAACGTGACGCTGTTCGAGATGATGCTGCCGGACATCCTGCACTGCGACTTCGCCGCCCTCAAGATCCCCTTCGTGGCGGTCGCCGCCGATTTCTACGCCATCGAGCAGGTGATCCTCGACAGCGGCCCGCTGATCCCGGCCCTGGCCGCCAGCTGCGCGCTCCCCGCCTGGTCGCGCCCCGTCGTCCTCGACGGCCGCGTGCTGATCGACGGCGGCTACGTCAATCCGGTTCCCTTCGACGCGGTCATGGGCCGGGCCGACCTCACCATCGCCGTCGACGTCACCGGCGACACCCAGCGCCCTGGCGCCAAGTTCCCCAAAGTGCCGCCCCCGCTTGAGGCCATGACGGGCGCGGCGCAACTGCTGTTCCACTCGGTCACCCGCGAGAAGCTGAGGTCGATCCGCCCGGCCATCATGATTCGGCCGGCGGTGGGCGGCTTCGGGGCCTTCGACTACTTCAGGATCGACGACATCCTCGCCGCCGCCGCTCCCGCCAAGGACGAGCTGAAACGCAAGGTCGCCCAGTGCCTTGAAAGGGGCAGCTGACCCGCGAAGAGTGCCGCATCCGCCCCCGTCGCGCCGGTACGCGCGCCCTCACGCCAGAGCCCAGCTATCCACAGTCTCGCGCCACGCCACACTATCGCTGGCCCCAGCCGTTGCGCATTGTGCATGGCGCTGCAACCCGAGTCCTGTATCCGCTGACGATGTGCTGAGTGGAGAGAAGGGGAGCCTTCCCGGTGGCACGTTCCGATCCCGACGATTTTCGCATCGACATCGACCTCGATCATGCGCGGCGCGAAGGCGATCGGGTGCGCGACATGCTCATGGCCCTGCGCCGCCGGCACGATCTCTCCCGCTACGAGTACACGAGCATCGTGCGGATCGTGCCGGGCGGCGATACGTTCGCCCAGCCGGTGCTCACCCTTGGCAACCGGTTCGCCACGACAGAGGACGAGCTGCTCGCCACCTATCTGCACGAGCAGATGCACTGGTATCTGTGGTACCTCGGCACACCCGAGCGCGACATGCTGGCCCCGTTCATGGACGAGCTGGTGCGGCGCTATCCAGATGCCCCCACCGCCCCGCCCGAGGGGGCGCTCGGCTATGACGCCACCTACCTGCATCTGGTGGTGAACTGGCTGGAGATCGCCGCCACCTCCGAGTTCATCGGCCGCGAGCGCGCCGTCGCCGTGGCCGCGGCGCAGCGCAGCTACCGCTGGATCTACCGCACGGTGCTGAAGGACTGGGACGCGCTGGGCGAGATCTACGAGCGGCACGACATCGTCCCGATGCAGCATGCGGATACTCTTCGCAAGGACGCCAGCAAGCTGGACAAGCCGGCGCTCAACGGCGTTGCGCGAAAAACGCCTGCAGCAGCCGCGCCGAGCGCACTTCCTCGATCCCGCCGTAGATCTCAGGCGCGTGGTGGCACGAGGGCTGGCTGAAGATGCGGGGGCCGTGCTCCACGCCGCCGCCCTTGGGGTCGCTCGCCCCGAAGTAGAGCCGGCGGATGCGGGCGAACGAGGCGGCGGCGGCGCACATCGGGCAGGGCTCCAGCGTAACGTAGAGATCGGCCTCGGGCAGCCGCTCCGACGCCGTCGTGGCGCAGGCTGCCCGGATCGCCAGCATCTCGGCATGCGCGGTGGGGTCGTTGAGCTCGCGCGTCCGGTTGCCGGCCCTGGCGAGGATCTGCCGCCCCGCCACCACCACAGCCCCCACCGGCACCTCCCCACGCGCCGCCGCTGCCTCGGCCTCGGCGAGGGCGGCCCGCATAGGGCTCTGGCTCTGAGGCTTGGCGGCTCTCATGGCGGCGACAACGGCTCGGAAGAAAACCAGGCGTCGGGGTACACCGCCGTAGCGGTGGCGTCGGGCGCCTGTTGGGCGGTCAATCGGAGCGAGCGGGATCGCCATGCCGCGCCGCCGTCGGTTGGCGCAGCACCGGGCATGGCTTCCGTGGCCCCGACGCAGGGTATGAACCAGGCCGGCATCAGCGGCTTCACCTCGAACCCCGACGGCTTCGCCGTCACGAGAACTGCGATCCCGACAGACTTCGACGGTCGCCACGGAAAGATCATCCGGCCACCGGAGCGCAAGGCTTGCAGCCAATCGACCGGAGGGGCGCCGATGCCCGCATTGACATAGATCAGATCCGAAGGCGGGAGCGCCATGCACGTGGCATTGCCTGCCGTCACCGAGGCATTCTCGAAAGGGAGAAGATTGCGCTGCGCCGCGGCTGCCAGCCTCTCCTCGATCTCGAAGGCATGAACCCGACCACCAGCGAGAACCAGCATCGACAGGATTGCCGTGTAGTAGCCTGTGCCGGCGCCGATGTGGATGACGGTCTCGCCCGGCTGGGGTGAAGCCGCGCCGATCCAGGCGGCGTGCAGAAACGGCTCTCCGTTGTTGATGCCTTTGCCGGCATCGAGCGCGACCAGCACGTTCTGGTACAGGTAGACGGGGTCGGCGCTGGGCGTTTCGACGTAGGTCTCCCCAACCCTGATCTTCCACGGCCCCGGCGGCAGGAAGGCTTCGCGTGGTACGAGCTCGAAAATCCGCTCCAACCTCGGATCGCATGACCGGCTCGCGGCCGCCATCAGCTTCGCATAGAAGCTGCGAATCTCCTCCAAGCCCGCCCGCTGCACGGCCATGTTGTTTCCCGCGATTGCTTCGTCCGACCCGCGCGATGCGCGACTATCCCATTCCCGATCCCGCAGCCCCGATCCTGCATACGGCCCTTGCAGTTGGCAGTCCGCTACAAAATGCCTACAGATGCAGGCCATGCATAGAGGCTCGTCACGCCGGCCATCGGGAAGAGCATCGTCCGCTCCTGCGGAGTCCGTCCGCATCGCCAAGGCGCTGGCGCGGGCGGGGCTGTGCTCGCGCCGGGAGGCCGAGCGGTGGATCACGCAAGGCCGGGTGAGCGTCAACGGCGAGGTGCTGGCGAGCCCTGCCCGCGACGTAGGCCCAAGCGACCGCATCCTGGTCGACGGCCAGGAGTTGCCCGCGGCCGAGCCGCCGCGGCTGTGGCGCTATCACAAGCCGAAAGGCCTCGTCACCACGCACAGGGACCCGGAGGGACGCAAGACCGTGTTCGAGACGCTGCCGGAGCATCTGCCCCGTGTGGTTTCGATTGGCCGTCTCGACGTGAACACCGAGGGCCTTCTCCTCCTTACCAACGACGGCGCCCTGGCGCGGCACCTGGAGCTGCCTGCTACCGGATGGCTGCGCCGCTACCGGGTCCGGGCCCACGGCGCCATCACCCAGGAGGCGCTGGACAAGCTCAAGAACGGCGTCGGGATCGATGGCGTCCGCTACGGCCCCATCGAGGCCACCCTCGACAAGGTGCAGGGCAGCAACGTGTGGCTCAACATCGGCCTGCGCGAGGGCAAGAACCGCGAGGTGCGCACCATCCTGGACCACCTGGGCCTCACCGTGAACCGCCTGATCCGCATCTCGTTCGGCCCCTTCCAGCTGCTCGACCTGGAACCGGGCGGCGTCGAGTCGGTGCGGCGGCGCGTGCTGATCGACCAGCTCGGCCAGCACGTCGCGCATACGCTCGGGTTGATCGAGGACGATGCGGCCGGCACCGGCGGGGGGCGCCGCAAGCCCTCCGCGAGGCCGCCCGGCAACGCTCAGGATTGAGCCCAGGGAGCGCCCGCAAGGATTTTCGCGCATGCGCATCGTCGCCGGCCAGTTCCGAGGCCGCCCGCTCGCCGCGCCGGAGGGGACGCACACCCGCCCAACCTCAGACCGGGTGCGCGAGGCCGTCTTCAACATCCTGGAGCACGGCAGCGCCGGCTTCTCCTTCGCCCAAGTCCGCGTGCTCGACCTGTTCGCCGGCACCGGCGCCCTGGGCCTGGAGGCGCTCTCGCGCGGCGCCGCCTTCTGCCTGTTCGTGGAGGAGGACGTCGCCGCCCGTGGCCTGATCCGCCGCAATATCGAGACGCTGGGGGTCACCGGCACCACCAAGGTGTTCCGCCGCGACGCCACCAACCTCGGCCCCGCCGGCAACCGCAGCGGCGGCTTTAGCCTCGCCTTCCTCGACCCGCCCTACGAGCAGGGCTTGGCACTGCGAGCGCTGGCCTCCGCCGCCCAGGGCGGCTGGCTCGCCCCAGGGGCCGTCGCGGTCATCGAGGAGAGCCGGCGCGCCGCCGTGGCCTTGCCGCCGGGCTTCGAGGCCCTGGAGCAGCGCACCTGGGGCGACACCCAGGCCGTCTTCGCGCGCTTCACTGCGGCGGGGCGGGCGGCGCGGTAGGGCTGGGAGGGGAAGGCCCGTTCTTGGCCCGAGCGGGGTCTGGTAGCCGCTGCGGCGCAGGGCGGGGCGCGTCCGGGCCGACTGCGGACGGCCTGCGATTGGCGCGGATACAGTTGTTCAGACAGCGCAACAGCTGGCCCTGGCAGCGCTCCCGATTGCTGGTCGACTTGTAGCACGCACCGTACGTGTCCCAGCACCGCGACCGGCAGGTGTCCTCCGCCCGTGCGGCCGGCGCCGCCAGCACCCCGGCCAGGACGAAGACCATGCCCGCCAAGCACGGCTGGAGGCGGCATCGCATCGGAGCGTTCATATCCTCCCCGGCACTTGCGGCACCTGTGCGAGCAGGCCGCCGCTGCAGCGCCGCACCGTCTTTGTCCGCAGCAGCGCGCGCGCCGCCTCTCCATACATGAGATCGGAACCGCTGGCGACTGCCGATTGACACTGCCGACTGGCGAGGCCCATTGACGACGCCGATCGACGACGGGGCAACACGACGGGGGCAGACCGAGGGCGAGAGCCCGCTGGTCCAACACGACAGGTCTGACGCCGCCCGGCCGCCCCACGGTGAT
>DATMZP010000033.1:0-2895 GCA_035573595.1 Hyphomicrobiaceae bacterium | reverse complement strand
CGTAGCCGATGAGCGCAGCCGACAGGCCGAGCAGGTAAGGCGTGGCAAGCCCGAGGCCGAACTTGCCGACCACCCACACGACCATGCCGGCGGCGATGGATGCGTAGGCACTGGCCGGTCCGCCGAACGTCGTGAACAGTGCGAACAGCGTGGCGACGAAGACGCCGGCGCTGCCGAACGCCGAGGCGTTCTCGATGAGCTCGTGGATGCCCTCCGAGGTGAAGGAGAGGATAAACGCGACGATGCTGAGAACGAGCACCGTCAGCCGTGCGGTCCACAGCTTGGCGGTATCGCTCAACCCGGTGATCACGCGCACGACGATGTTGTGGGACAGCTGGGCGGCTGGCGCATGGAGCGCGGAGTGAACGACCGACAGGTTTGCCGAGATGATCGCTCCCACGAACGCGATGTAGAGCAGCCCCGGCAGGTGCACCTCGGCGAGCCGCGCCACGGTCTGCTCGGCTTCCGGGACGTTCGGAAGGAGCCGGGCGGCCGCCAGACCGAGGAACACCGGGATCATGCCGACGGCGAGATAGACGATGCCGGCCGCCACGGTGCCGATGACCGCCACGTTGGCCGACCGCGCACCGAGAAAGCGCGAGATGATCTCCACGGCCACGATGGTCCCACAGATCGGGACGGCCATCTTCTCGATGGTGTCGAGCAGACCATCCGTGGGGTCGAGCAGGACCAGACGGGTGGCATCGGTCTGCGCGATCACCTCGGATACGCCGCCGGCCTTGACGGCCACGACCGTGCCGAGAATGACGAGCCCGGCCAGAACGACCATGCCTTGAATGAGGTCGGTCACGGCGTCGGCGAGAAGCCCGCCGACGACCGAATACCCCGCCACGAGGACTGCAGCCACGACGATCGCAGTGCGCAGCCCCATGCCGGAGTTGGCGTCCATGACCTGTCCGAACGCGCGCAGCTGCGCCGCCGCCCAGAAGAGCGAGCCGGGCAGGAGGACGAGCACGACCAGACGCTCCACGCCCGGCGAGTAGCGCTGCCGGAACAGGTCTGCGAACGTTGTGATCCCCCGCGACCAGAGCGCGCCCGCGAAGAACAGGCCGACAACGACGATGGCCAGTGCGTAGCCGAACGGGTCCACGAGGGCCCCGGCCAGCCCTTTCTCGTACACCGAGCCGCCGGTGGCGACGATGGCCTCGGCGCCGAAGAACGTGGCGAATACCGAGAAGAGGACGAGACCGCCGCCAAGCTTGCGTCCTGCCAGGATGTAGTCGCTGGCGGTGCTCATGCGCCGTGACACCCAGACGCCGACCAGAAACTGCGCAAGCACATAGCCGACGATGGCCAGCAGCACCCCGTTCATTGCCTTCCCCCTCCCCGAGGCGGCCTCGGCCCAGTCCGCATCCGAGCAATTCCGGTGCCGGTAGCGGGGCCGATGCGCTCTATAGCACGCGCGGCGGAGCACGCGGTGTCCGCGAAGCCACGTCGGCGCGCCGGCGTCCCGCGGAAGGAGCGTCGACACGGGCTACGGCAATGGTGGGGGCTTTGTGCGGGCTGCAAGCGAGGCTCGATGCTCGCGCGGGTATCTGCCGGTATCCGCTGCGGGGCTACCAGATGTCCTCCTTCTTCTTCGGAATCGCCATCAACATCCTCAAGGCCAGATAGGCCACGAGCCAGCCGCCGACCACCATCAGCGCGTTCATGCCCACCACCTCCTTGTGGCGGCCGCTCTGGATGAGGACCACGAGCATGGCCGTGGCGAATGCGGAGAAGACGGTGGAGCAGACCAGGATGAATGCCCACAGCTCTCTCATGGCGCGCCGTCCGCTTGGCTCCGGATGCCGTTCCTTCGGGAGCCGTATAGCAATGGGCGCGATTCTCGACAAAAGGCCTGCGCGGCCCTCTCTCAGGCATCTCTCCCCGGCGCCCTCGATTGCCGGGGTCAGACCCCCCGCTCGTCGCCGCAATCTTACGCGCTATGACGGAGGCAAGGAACCGACCCCGGTCTGCCGCCCCAAACGCCCCGAGGGCGGAGGGGAGCGAAATCCCGGCGGCGCTGGCGGCCCATCGGTCCGGAGACTCAAATGCCCTTGTTCTTGCGCACGCCCTTGAAGGGTTTCGGGTCAGCCTTCACATCCATGAACTTGCCGGTCTTGTCGTCGCGCTTGGTCCAGGTGCCCGTGACGGAGTTCTTGATCTGCGAGCGGGCCTTGACAGCGCCCACGCGGCGGTCATCGCCAGCGGTCTTGTTCTTCGCCATGGGGCAGGTCCTTCTGAGACACGGCATGCGATCCATGCCGCTGCCGTCAGACTGTCATGACTCGCCCCTTAAGTCGAATCGCGTCGGAGGGCGGATCCCTCGCGACGACCGTCACGAGAAATCGCAATCGTGGAGGCGAAGGGGCTGGCCTCCGATCGATCAACCCACCACCTCGTCCGTCACGACGTTGAACTTCGCCAGCCGCGTGTGGCCGAAGCTTGTCGAGAGCGCCACGTCGGTGGCGTCGCGTCCGCGCGCCATCAGGATGCGGCCGATGCGGGGCATGTTGTGGCGCGCATCGAAGGTGTGCCAGCGCCCGCTGAGGTAGGTTTCGAACCAGGCGCTGAAGTCCATTGGCTCCGGCACCGGCGGCACGCCGATATCGCCCAGATAGCCGGTGCAGTAGCGCCGCGGGGATGTTCATGCACCGGCACAGGGTGATCGCAAGGTGCGCAAAATCGCGGCACACCCCGCGCTGCTCGCGGAATCCCTCCCAGGCCGTCCGTGTGGCAGAAGCGTGCTGGTAGCCGAAAGTGAGGCGGCTGTTGACGTAGTCGCAGATCGCCTGCACGCGCGCCCATCCCGTCGGCCCTTCGCTGAACAGCGACCAGGGCGAGGTTTGAGAGATGGTCGGTGTCGCAGTAGCGGCTGCCGAGCAGGTAGAC
>DATMZP010000032.1:0-2456 GCA_035573595.1 Hyphomicrobiaceae bacterium | reverse complement strand
GCCGTGGTCATGCCCGGCCTGGGCTGCCTCAAGTCCTCCAAAGGCGCATCGACGAACATGTCTCTCAAATTGGCCCCCCGCAGGTTATCCGCGTCAGACCTGATTTGGCGCCTGGGCGTCAAGCGCGACCCCAGGCGCCCTGACATGGCCTGTTGATGAGTCGGATCATGTTCCTTATTTGTTCGATTGTCAATAAGATTCGTAAGACTATCTTACAAAGAGGCCGACACGCGCAGTTTTGTGCATCGAGCAACTTCGACGGTCAGGACAACCCGCCCATCCTCGCCAGCTCGCGCAGGTGGTAATCCGCGTCGCCGAAGGCGACGTCGATCATGGTGAGGCGCTTGAAGTAGTGGCCGGCCTTGTACTCCATGGTCATGCCGATGCCGCCGTGCAGCTGGATGGCGCTCTCGCCTACGAGGCGGCCGGAACGGCCGATCTGCACCTTGGCGGCGGACATCGCGCGCCGGCGCTCGCCAGCGTCGGGCTCGGTGGCCATCATGGTGGCGTAGAAGGCCATGCTGCGGGCCTGCTCCATGGCGGTGAGCATGTCCACCGCCCGGTGCTGCAGCACCTGGAACGAGCCGATCGGCACGCCGAACTGCTTCCTGGTCTTGAGATACTCCACCGTGATCTCGGTGAGGCCCGCCATGGCCCCCACGGCCTCGGCGGCCAGCGCGGCGATGGCCTCGTCCACCACCCGCTCCAGCACCTCAAGGCCCTTCTCAGGCCCCGCCAGCACGGCCTCCGGGCCGACCTTGACGCCCGACAACGTGACATCGGCGGCGCGCATGCCGTCCTGGGTGGGATAGCCGCTGCGGGTGACGCCATTGACCTTGGCATCGACCAGGAACAGGCCGATGCCGCCGCGGTCGGTGCGCCCCCCCGAGGCGCGGGCCGAGACGATGAGCTTGTCGGCACCGTCGCCGGCCAGCACCACCATCTTCTCGCCTTCCAGCGTGTAGCCGCCCTTGCCGTCGGCGCGGGCGGTGGTGGAAGTGTCGGCGAGGTCGTAGCGCGACTGTCGCTCCTGGTGCGCGAGGGCGATGGTCAGCTGGCCCGCGGCGATGGCGGGCACCAGCTCGGCGAGCAGGGCGGCGTTGCCCGCGTGGCGCAGGGCGCCGCCGGCCAGCACAATGGTGGCGTGGTAGGGCTCCACGGCCAGCGCCCGGCCGAGCGCCTCGGCGACGATCATGGTCTCGGTGGGGCCCTGATCGAGGCCGCCGTGCTCCTCAGCGAAGGGCGCCGCCAGGAGGCCCAAGTCGGCGTAATGCTGCCAGAGCGCCGCGCTGTAGCCGTTGGGCTCTCTGGTGTAGCCGGTGCGCAGGTTGAGGTCACCGTAGGCGTCGGCGAGCAGGCGCTCCACGCTCTCCTTCAGCTGCCGTTGCTCGTCGCTCAGATCGAAGTCCATTGTTTTTCCCTCTCCCCGCAGGGACTCCCTCTCCCCGCGCAGCACGAACCTCTCCACGCACTCCAGTAGCGCGGGGAGAGGGCCGGGGTGAGGGGCAGCGGCACACTCCGACCTGCGTGTTTGTGGCTGCCCCTCACCCTAACCCTCTCCGCAAGCGGGGAGAGGGGACACCGCGCGCGCTACATCAAAAGCCCAGCACCGCCTTGGCCAGGATGTTGCGCTGGATCTCGTTGGAGCCGCCGTAGATCGTCACCTTGCGGTAGTTGAAATACGCCGGGGCCGCGGGCGCAGCCCATTCGAGGTCCTCGGGCGGCTGGTTGGAGCCCGGCTCGTGGTCGCCGCGGTCCATCTGATAGGGCAGCGCCAGGGGGCCGGCGATCTCCAGGGCCAGCGCGGTGGTGGCCTGCTGGATCTCGCTGCCCTTGATCTTGAGGATCGACGACATCGGGTTGGGTGCCCTGTCCTTGCGATGGCGGTCGTCGGAGAGGATGCGCATCTGCGTCATCTCCAGGGCCTTCAGCTCCACCTCCACGGCAGCCAGCTTCTCGCGGAAGCGCTCGTCCTCAATCAGCGGCCGGTCGCCGGCCATCACGCGGCCTGCCAACTCCCTGATGCGCTGCACGCGCTGCTTGGAGTAGCCCACGCGGGCGATGCCGGTGCGCTCGTTGCCGAGCAGGAACTTGGCGCAATCCCACCCGCGGTTCTCCTGGCCGACTAGGTTCTCAGCCGGCACCTTGACGTCATCGAAGAACACCTCGTTGACCTCGCGGCCTCCATCGAGCGTCTGGATGGGCCGCACGGTCAGGCCCGGCGTCTTCATGTCGATCAACAGGAAGGAAATGCCGAGCTGCTTCTTGGCGGCCGGGTCGGTGCGGACCAGGCAGAAGATCCAGTCGGCGTACTGCGCCAGCGTGGTCCAGGTCTTCTGCCCGTTGACGACGTAATGGTCGCCGTCGCGCTTCGCCGAGGTCTTCAGCGAGGCGAGGTCCGAGCCCGAGCCGGGCTCCGAGAAGCCCTGGCACCACCAGTCGTCGAGATTGGCGGC
>DATMZP010000031.1:0-3283 GCA_035573595.1 Hyphomicrobiaceae bacterium | reverse complement strand
GGCCCGGCCCTGGCGCGGGGCGTGCCCGTCGTCGGGCTCGAGCCGTCCTGCCTGTTGACGCTCAGGGATGAGCTGCCGGCGATGCTGCCGGGGGCCGAGGCCGAGGCGCTCGCCTCCCGCGCCTTGCTGTTCGAGGAATTCCTCGCCGGCGAGGCCGCAGCGGGGCGCATCCCCCGGGCCATCGCGCAGCGGGATGGGCGGGTGTTGCTGCACGGTCATTGCCATCAGAAGGCGTTCGGAGCCATGGATGCGGTGCGGGGCGCCCTGGCCCTGGTCGAGGGGCTGCAGGTCGAGACCGTGGAGTCGAGCTGTTGCGGCATGGCCGGCGCCTTCGGCTATGGCGCGGAGACCTATGACGTCTCCCTGGCCATGGGGGAGCTGTCGCTGCTGCCGGCCGTGCGCGGCGCGGCGCCGGAGACCATCGTCGCGGCCGATGGCTTCTCCTGCCGGCACCAGATCGAGCACGGCACCGGCAGGCCGGCGCGGCACGTTGCCTCCATTCTGTGCAAGGCCATGTCGGATCGGGCCGATTGGCCGGGGCTATTGGCCCGGGGCGTTAGGCGGGGCGGGCACCGGCGGGATGCCGTGTCGCAGGGGGGGCCGGCTGTTTGACCGATGGACGCTGCGGCGGGCGGCGGGTTAGGGTCGGGGGCCGCCTGTCCGGCCAAAACGATCACTGTTCTATTCCGTCGCCAACGCGTCTCGACAGACTTTCGATCGGGAGGGAAGAATGCCGGGAGAGGCCGACACCCGTGGGCCGGTGAAATCGCCGCTGGACTTTGCCGGCGGGCTGTTTCTGTTGGCTATCGCCGTGCTGGGATTCGGCGGGGCCTTCAACCTGCCGACTGGCACGCTGTCGGGCATCGGCTCCGGGCTCCTGCCCAAAACCCTGGCGGTGCTGGTTGGGGCGTTCGGGGTGCTGCTCATGGTGCAGGGGCTCCTGTTCGAAGGCGACCGCCTGGAGCGGTGGCACCTGCGTGGACCGGTGTTCGTGCTGGGCGCAGTGCTCGTCTTCGCCCTCCTCATCCGCGGCTCCGAGCTGCATTTCGGCGGGATTTTCGGGATTCCCCTGCTCGCCAAGGTCAAGCTGCCGGGTCTCGGGCTGGTGGTGGCCGGTCCCCTCTCCGTGATCATCTCTTCGTTCGCCGACAAGGACACCAAGCTGGGGGAAATTGCGGTCTTCTCGATCCTGATGACCGTGCTGTGCGGGCTTCTCTTCAAGGAGATGCTTAGCCTGCCCATACCTTTCGATCCGGCCGGCCTCATCCCCGCGCCGGTCGACGACGCCTACGTGGGCATGAAGTCGGCGATCGGGCACGCGCTCGCCGGGTTCAAGAACCTGCTGCCTCGCTGAGGGACGCACGCGGTCATGGATTTCATTTCCAGCCTGCTCGGCAACCTGGCGCTGGGTATGAGCGTCGCGCTCTCCCTCAAGAACGTCGCCCTCTGCTTCGTGGGCTGCATGATCGGCACCCTGGTCGGGGTGCTGCCGGGCGTCGGCCCCATCGCCACCATCACCATGCTGCTGCCGATCACCTTCGGGATCGACCCGATCGGCGCGCTCATCATGCTGGCCGGCATCTACTACGGCGCCCAGTACGGCGGGTCGACCACGGCCATCCTTGTCAACATCCCCGGCGAGGCCACCTCGGTGGTCACCACGCTCGACGGCCACCAGATGGCCAAGCAGGGCCGTGCCGGCGTCGCGCTCGGCATCGCCGCCATCGGCTCGTTCATTGCCGGCTGCGTGTCGACCGTCATCATCGCCGCGCTGGCGACGCCGCTCACGTCGATGGCGCTGCTGTTCGGCCCGGCCGACTACTTCTCGCTGATGGTGCTGGGCCTCATGTTCGCCGTCGTGCTGGCGCGCGGGTCGGTGGCGAAGGCCGTGGCCATCATCCTGGTCGGCATCCTCCTCTCCACCGTCGGCACCGACCTGGAGAGCGGCGAGGAGCGCCTCACGTTCGGGTGGACCGAGATCTCCGACGGCCTCGACGTGGCCGTGATCGCCATGGGCATGTTCGGCTTTGCCGAGATCCTGCGCAACCTGGAGATCACCCAGGCGCGCGACGTGGTGCACGCCGCGATCGGCAACCTGTTGCCCAATCGCAAGGACTTCAAGGATTCGGCGGCGCCGATCGCCCGTGGCACCTTCCTCGGCGCGCTCCTGGGCCTGCTGCCGGGGAACGGCGCGGTGCTCGGGCCGTTCGCCTCCTACACGCTGGAGAAGAAGCTCGCCAAGGACCCCTCGCGTTTCGGGCGTGGCGCCATCGAGGGCGTGGCGGGGCCGGAATCGGCCAACAATGCCGGCGCGCAGACCGCGTTCATCCCGCTGCTCACGCTGGGCATCCCACCCAATGCCGTGATGGCCCTGATGGTGGGCGCCATGACCATCCACGGCATCGTGCCGGGGCCGCAGATCATGACCAAGCAGCCCAACCTGTTCTGGGGCATGATCGCCTCGATGTGGATCGGCAACCTGATGTTGCTCGTCATCAACCTGCCGCTGATCGGGCTGTGGGTGCGCTTCCTCAAGGTGCCCTACCGGCTGATGTTCCCCTCCATCATCCTGCTGTGCTGCATCGGCATCTACTCGGTCAACAACTCGCCGACCGACGTGGTGATGACGGCGGGCTTCGGCCTGTTCGGCTACGCCCTCATCAAGTACGGGTTCGAGCCGGCGCCGCTGCTGCTCGCCTTCGTGCTCGGCCGCCTGATGGAGGAGAAGCTGCGCCAGGCGCTGGTGATCTCGCGGGGCAGCTTCTGGACCTTCGTTGATCGCCCGCTGAGCGGGGGCCTGCTGGCCCTGTCTCTGGTGCTGGTGATCATCGCCATCCTGCCCAGCATCCGCAAGGGCCGCGAGGAGGTCTTCGCCGACGCGGATTGACTTCCTCACCTGTCATCCCCGACGGAGCGATGCGAGCGGTACGCGAGCAACGCTCCGAGCGGGGACCTTGTGAGGCGTTCGACTCGTTCGATGAGGTCCCGGATAGCCTCGCTTCGGCTCGGCTTCCGGGATGACGGGTGACTACGCTACAGGCGTCTTGGCGATGGTGTCAGACCCGGAGGGTCTGACGCCTTCCTCCTTCACCGCATAGGTATGCTCCGGGCCGGGGAAGGTACGCGCACGCACCTCCGTCGCGTAGGCCTGGATGGCGCCGCGGATCGCCTCGCCCACCTTGCCGAACTCCTTGACGAACTTCGGCACGCGGGGCGACAGCCCCAGCATGTCCTCCATCACCAGGATCTGGCCGTCGCAGCCGGCCGAGGCGCCGATGCCGAT
>DATMZP010000030.1:0-3466 GCA_035573595.1 Hyphomicrobiaceae bacterium | reverse complement strand
TCGACGATGGCGTGAACGGCCTGGGCGATCGGCATGTCGATGCCTCTGTCGGCGGCGACCTTGACCACCGCGGCGGCCGTATAGACGCCCTCGGCCACCGAGCGCCGGCCGGCGAGAATGGCGGCCAGCGCCTGGCCCTGGCCCAGGGCGCGGCCGAGGCTCATGTTGCGCGACTGCGGGCTGCCGCAGGTGAGGAGGAGATCGCCCAGGCCCGACAGCCCCATCAGGGTCTCGGACCTGGCGCCCAGCGCCTCGCCCAGCCGGCGCATCTCGGCGAAGCCGCGCGCCACCAGGGCCGCGTGGGCGCTGGCACCCAGCTGCCGGCCCTCGACGATGCCTGCGGCGATGGCCAGCACGTTCTTGACGGCGCCGCCCAGCTGCACGCCGACGAGATCGGTGGAGCGGTAGATGCGGAACGGGCGGCTCCCCAGCGTCTCGGCGAGGCGGGCGCCCAGCGCGTCGTCGGCCGAGGCGAGGGTGAGGGCCGTCGGCAGCCCGCGCGCCACGTCGGCCGCGAAACTCGGCCCCGACAGGATCGCAGGCGTCGCCTGCGGCAGAGACTCGGCCAGAACCTGCAGCAGCAGCTTGCCGGTGGCCTGCTCCAGCCCCTTGGCACAGATCACCGCCGGCTTGCCCGGAGCCAGATGCGGCGCCAGGGCGCCACCCATGGCGCGAACGTGTTGCGCCGGCGCCACCATCAGCACCACATCGCGCGCCGCCACCGCCGCGAGGTCGGCCGTCGCCTGCAACCCCGGGTCGAGGGCGACGCCGGGCAGGAACGCTGCGTTGGTCCGGCTGCGGGCAATCTCGGCGACGACCTCGGGCTCGCGCGCCCAGATCAGCGTATCGCGGCCGGCGCGGCACACGGTCTGGGCCAGCGCCGTGCCCCACGCTCCAGCTCCCACGACCCCGACGCTGCCGAACGTCACCTGCGACTGTCTCCCGCAATCCTCGAACATGGCGGAGTATAACCGAACAACGACGCAAAGTGACGGCTACCACACGGACGCCACCATGGCAGTGCAGAACGGCACCCCGGATGGCGGAGACGGTCGCGTGCCCTTCGGCTATGCGATTGTCGCAGCTATCGGTTCTTGCTCGCGGCCTGGCGCGTGTCTACGATCCCGCGCGTCGGCCGGAATTGGTGGATGACGGCTTAGCCGGCGAAGCTACGAGGGGTCGGCTTCGTGAGGGGGAGTGCTCGCGTGCTCAACGTTCATTGCCAGCGCACCGTATCGACGTCGCGTCCAGGTCGTGCCCGCGCGAGACGCAGGGGCGCGGCGATGGCCGGCCTTGCGGGCCTGCTGCTGCTTGCAGGCTGCACATCGCCCAACAGCCAGACAGCCAGCATCTTCGGCGGCCTGCTCGGGCCGGAGGAGCCTGAGAGGCCGACACCCGCCGCCGCCCCGGCGCGTCCGCCGCAGCCACCCCAGCCGCACGCCAGCTGCGAGAGCGCCGCCCAGTGCAGCGCCATGCTCAAGACCATGATCGACAACCCCGACCGCGGCTGGGTCGGCCAGCGCCAGTCACCCGACGCGTACGCCAACGGCACGCGCCTGTTCGCCTACCGCGCGTTGCGACGGCAACTCACGTGCGGCGAGCTCGGCCTCGCCGTCAACGAGCTGGCGGCGGCCTCGAAGGCCCTGGGAGGTCAGGTGTCAGGCATGACGCCTGACCAGGCCTCGCGCACGCGCGCCCTCTGCGGCCAGGTGGAAGGCGAGCTGACGCGCGAGCGCGAGGGCCGCTGCCGCACCTGACCGGCGGTTCGAGGGGGTCAGGCCGGAGCCTGAACCCACAAGGGGCGCGCGTCCTCCAGGATCATGGCGGCGGCCTTCTCGGCAACCATCAGGGTGGGCGAGTTGGTGTTGCCCGACGTGATGGTGGGCATCACCGACGCATCGGCGACCCGCAGGCCCTTGAGGCCGCGTACCCGCAGCCGGGCGTCCACCACGGCGGTCTCGTCGCTGCCCATCCTGCAGGTGCCCACCGGGTGGAAGATGGTGGTGCCGATGTCGCCGGCGGCGCGCGCCAGCGCATCGTCGCCTTCGACCTCGGAGCCGGGCCGGAGCTCGTGCGGGTGATACCTGGCCAGCGCCGGCCTGGAGACGATGTGGCGGGTGATGCGGATGGCGTCGGCCGCCACGCGACGGTCGTCGGCGGTAGAGAGGTAGTTGGGGCGGATCTCGGGATGCGCCTGCGGGTCCGGCGAGACGATGCGCACCGAGCCGCGGCTGGTGGGCCGCAGGTTGGCGACGCTGGCCGTGAAGGCGGGGAACGGATCGAGCGGCTCGCCGAACTTGGGCAGCGTCAGTGGCTGCACGTGATACTGGAGATTGGGTGTGTCTCGGCTCGGGTCTGAGCGCACGAACGCGCCGAGCTGGGAGGGCGCCATGGTCATCGGCCCCCGCTTCCAGAGCAGATACTCCATGAGGAAGCCGGCGCGCCGGAACAGGCTGCGATAGCTCTCGTTCATGGTCTTCACGCCGGTCACCTTGTAGGCGCAGCGGACCTGCAGGTGGTCCTGTAGGTTCTCGCCCACGCCCTTGAGCTCGTGGCGGACCCCGATTCCGAGCGGCGCGAGCACATCGCCGGGGCCGATCCCCGAGAGCTGCAGGATCTGCGGCGAGCCGATGGCGCCGGCCGCCAGGATGACCTCGCGGGCGGCGTTGACCGTCCGCACCGCACCCTTCTGGCGCAGCGTCAGGCCGGTGACGCGCTTGCCATCGAGGACGAGGCTCTCAACCAGAGCGTGCGTCTCGATCTTCAGGTTCTCCCGGTGGGCGACGGGGTGCAGGAAGCCCTTGGCCGTGCTCCAGCGCACGCCGCTGCTCTGGTTCACGTGGAAGTAGCCGCAACCCTCGTTGTTGCCGCGATTGAAGTCGTCCACCTTGGGGATGCCGGCCTCGGCGGCGGCCTCGCGGAAGGCATCCAGGATGTCCCAGCGGATGCGCGCCAGCTCCACGCGCCATTCGCCGCCGCGGGTGTGCACCCCGTCGAAGGCATCGGGCTCCAGCGCCCACTGGTCCTCGTGCTTCTTGAAGTAGGGCAGCACCTCCTCCCACGACCAGCCTGCATTGCCCATCTGCCGCCAGCGGTCGTAGTCGCGCTGCTGGCCGCGCATGTAGATCATGCCGTTGATGGAGGAGCATCCGCCCAGCACCTTGCCGCGCGGATAGGCCAGGCTGCGGCCGTTGAGTCCGGATTCGGCGGCGGTCTTGTAGCACCAGTCGGCACGCGGGTTGCCCATCAAATAGAGGTAGCCGACGGGGATGTGTATCCAGCGGTAATTGTCGTCGCCGCCGGCCTCCAGGAGCAGGACGCGGCGCTGCGGCTCGGCCGACAGCCGGTTGGCCAGCAGGCACCCTGCAGTGCCCGCTCCGACGATGATGTAGTCGTAGGTCTCGGCCGACATCGTTCCGCCCCGGCTTTCCCGTTGTGCCACCCTAAGCCACCGGGCCGGCGAGGC
>DATMZP010000029.1:0-5622 GCA_035573595.1 Hyphomicrobiaceae bacterium | reverse complement strand
CTGCGCGTGAAGGCTATTCCCTTCCTCGACGGCTTCACGCTAGCCACGCTCTTCACCATCCGTCTCGGCCTCGGCGTGGTGGCTGCGGACGCGCCGCCGTCGCCCTGGCTGTTCGTGTTCTCGATGTTCCTGTTCTCCTCGCTCAGCTACGCCAAGCGGTACACCGAGATCAGCCGGGCTATCGAGCGCAAGGCCGCAGGGCTGAGCAGCCGGGGCTATCGCCCGGCCGATGCTCCCATGGTGCTGACGGTGGGCTTGGCTGCGGGCGTCGGCGCCGTCCTGATCATGGTCCTCTACATTGTGGAGGAGGCGTTCCGGAGCAGCTTCTACGGGACCACGGCGGCGCTATGGGGGTTTCCGCCCCTCGTATTCCTCTTTATCATCCGCATCTGGCTGATCAGCGTGCGCGGGGAGATGATGGACGACCCGGTGGCCTTCGCCATCAGGGACAGGGCGTCCATCGGGCTTCTCGGCCTGCTGCTGGTCTGCTTTGCAGCCGCCTGGCTCGGATAGCCGGAACGGGGGACGATCGAGGATGAGGGTGGTATCGGCGCTTGCGCTGGCAGGGCTCATTCTGCTTGGCGCAACGGACCGGAGCTCGGCCCGCGTGCAAGCCCAGATGTACTGCTGGGAGCTCGACTCCGAGTTTCCCGTTCCCTGCGAGCAGGAGGACGAGGAAGATGAGGGGGCAGGGAGGACGAAGGGGTCAGACCCCTCGCCACTGCGGTCGCGATTGGCATCGAGGTCCGATGCGAGGGGTCTGACCCCCGACCCCTAGAAGCTGACCGCTGGTCAGTTGGCCGGCTTTGCCTGGGCCTGGGCGGCGCGCTCTTGCTGGCGCCGGGCGAACAGGTTGGCGAAATTGATCGGGTCGAGCATGAGCGGCGGGAAGCCGCCCTCGCGCGTCAGATCCGCCACCAGACGGCGCACGAAGGGGAACAGCAGGGTCGGGCACTCGATCAGGAGGAACGGCTCCAGCGCCGACTCGGGCAGGTTTTCCACCTGGAACATGCCGGCGTAGGCCAGCTCCAGGTCGTAGATGGTGCCCGCCTTGTTGCTGGCATCCGCCTTGAAATTGATGACGCTTTCGAAGGCGTTGGTATTGACCTTGCTGGCGTTGACGTTCACCTCCACCCGCAGGTTCGGCGCCTCGCCCGGCCCATCGAGCAGCTTGTGGATGTTGGGGCTCTCGAATGACAGGTCCTTGATGTACTGGGCCATCACCCGCACCTGCACCTGCTGCCCCTGAGCCGCAGGCGGATTCGCGTTGCCGCCGTTGCCGGTGTTCGTCTCGGCCATCTGCCTGATTTCCTTGTTGTGTGGGCGGGATTGCGCCCCCGCGCAGCCCGTTCGAGGCTGGCTAGCACACCGGCGCGCCGCTCGGCAATGCCGCCGGTGGCCCAGGTTTGGCCAGCTTTGGCCCAGGCTTGGCTTAGGTTCAGCTCATGCGCTCGGGCGGCGCCCGCCGTTGCCGCGCGGCTCGCCCGGCCTCTCGTCGATGCGCTGGACCTCGCCCTCGATGACGGAGCCGTCGTCCGACGGGGGCCAGTGGCGGGGACCGGCCTCGGCCGTGAAAGTCTCTACGTGCACCCTGGTGCGGCGCAGCGCCCAGCGCATCGCGGTCCGGGCGATGAGCCGCCGCAGGGGCGGCACCAGGAGGACCAGCGCCAGCGCGTCCGTAATGAGGCCGGGCGTCAGCAGCAGGGCGCCGGCCACCATAAGGAAGAGCCCGTCCAGCACCGGCTCCACCGGGGTCCGGCCCTGGCTGAGCGCCTCCAGGGCGCGGCTTACGACTGCAAGGCTCTGGCGCGAGATGATGTAGGCGCCTGTCAGCGCCGTGCCGATCACCAGGGCCACGGTCGGCAGAGCGCCGATCCCCTGCCCGATCTTGATGAGCAGCAGCAACTCAAGCATCGGCACGACGAGGAAGACGAGGCCGACCGTCAACCGCAGCATGGACAAGCTCCCCTTCAAGTTGCGATTACCATAATCCAGGGCATTCCGGTTGGCTTGCGCCTTGCGATGCCGTAAGGTTTATGCGGCGCAGAGGAACCGCGGGGTCCGGGTGCGGGATGTGGCCGCCCCGTGGTCTGGTTCTTGCTGGCTCGGCCTCCTACATGAGGGGAGGTTGGGCGAGCGGCACGGAAGCTAAGGTGTGATGGGCGGCAACATCGACGTAATCACATTAGTCTTTCTGGTTGTGGCGGTTGCGATCTTCATCAAGCTGCGCAGTGTGCTCGGGCGTCGGACCGGGCACGAGCAGACCCGCATCGAGCGCTACCGGGCACAGCAGGAGGCCCGCCAGCGCAACGGCGAGCTGGTCGGGCAGGATAAGATCGTCACGCTGCCGCGGCGCGAGCGCGAGGGCGAGGAGCTGCAGCCCGCCGGCGCCCAGCAGGCGCGCGCCGACGGCGAGCAGCGGGTGCGGGAGTTTGCCGCCGGCAACAGCGAGATCAGCCAGGGCCTTGTGGAGATCTTCCGCGCCGATCCGGCCTTCGATCCCGGCAATTTCCTGCAGGGTGCCAAGGCGGCGTACGAGATCATCGTCACCGCGTTTGCCGAGGGCAACCGCAAGACGTTGAAGAACCTCCTCAATTCCGAGGTTTACGACGGCTTTGTCGGCGCTATTGGCGACCGTGAGCGGCGTGGTGAGCAAATCGACCAGAGCTTCGTCGGCATCAAATCGGCCGACCTGGTGGAAGCCGAGCTGAAGGGCGGTGTGGCCCAGGTGACGGTGAGGTTCGTGAGCGAGCTCATCTCGGCCACCCGCGACCGCGCCGGCGTGGTCATTAGCGGCGATCCGAAGCGCATCCGCGAGGTCACCGACATCTGGACCTTCGCCCGCGACGTGGCCTCGCGCGACCCCAACTGGAAGCTGGTCGCCACCCAGGCGGCGAACTAGTCAGCGCCCGGCGTCCGCTTCGAGCGGCTGCATAATATTTAGGCAGCAAAGACCTTTTCAGCGCAGACTGTCGGCACAGATCGTCGGATTGCGGATACCTCCCATGCAGCGGGAGGCAAAGTGACATGTACGCCTCGCGCGCGAATTTGTGTCATGCGTCGGCTCGACTGCCACTAGACAGCCAATGTCTTGGGGCCGAAATAGGCCTGGGCGTCCAAACGGGGGACACGCGCGGTGGTCTTGAGCGTTGCTGTTCGACGCGCGGCTGTTGCCGTGCTGGTGGCGTGCGCGGCCACCGGTGCGGGCAGTGAGACGGAGACCGGCGGCAGCGAGGTGGACGCCGCCTGGAAGGTCAGGATTGTGAAGGACAAGACCGCGGCACCCTCCAAGGCGAGTGTTGCGAAGGACGCCGTTGTGAAGGACGGCGTTGCCAAGCAAGGCCTGGCTAAGGAGGCCGCTGCAAAGCCGCCTGTTTCCAAGGAGACGTCTCCGAAAGAAAAGGAGGTGGGTGCCTCCAAGGCCGCTGTTCCCAAGGCCGCTGTTCCCAAGGCCGCTGTCCCCAAGGGAAGCGTTCCCTGGTACCGCCCGGTCAGATACGGCGACCTGCCCGGCTGGGAGCGGGACGATCATCTCGCCGCCTTCCAGACCTTCTTCAAGTCCTGCGGGCGTGTGATCGCCCGCAGCCGCGAGGGCGCCGCGGAGGCCGACAGCAAGCGTCCGCAGGTGCCGCCGGCCGCCCTGGCGGCCGCCTGCGCGCGGGCCACCGCACAGGCCGCCGAGATCACAACCAAAGAGGCCGCGCGCGGCTTCTTCGAGGAGAACTTCACCCCCAACGCGGTGATCAAGAAGGGGCAGGCGAGCCTCCTCACGGGCTATTACGAGCCAGTGCTGCAGGGCTCGCGCACCGCGGACGGCCCCTACCAGACGCCCATCTACAGGCGTCCGCCGGACTTGGTGAACGTTGTTGACGACACCCGCCGCGGCGTCCTCAAGCCAAGCGATCTGACCCACGTGCGCAAGACGAGCACCGGCACCGAGCCCTACTTCACGCGTGCGGAGATCGAAGGCGGTGCACTCAAGGGCAAGGGCCTGGAGCTGCTCTACTTTTCCGACCCCGTGGAAGTGTTCTTCATGCAGATCCAGGGCTCCGGCCGGGTGCGGCTCACCGACGGGAGCACGGTTCGTATTCACTACGACGGCAAGAACGGCCACCCCTACAGCTCCATCGGGCGCTATCTGATAGAGAAGGCCATCCTGGCTGCCGACCGGATGTCCATGGCGGCGCTGGCCCAGTGGCTGAGGGCCGACCCCGAGCGCGGCCGCAAGGTGATGTGGCAGAATTCGTCCTACGTCTTCTTCCGCGAGATCAAGGACGACGTGGGTTCGCCTTTGGGTGCCATGCGGGTGCCCCTGACGCCGGAGCGCAGCTTGGCCATCGACCCCTCGTATCACGCGCTGGGCACCCCCATCTATCTCAGCGTCCCGGCCATGAAGCACGTGCCAAAGGCCTCGCCGTTCCACCGCCTCATGGTTGGGCAGGACGTGGGCTCGGCCATCCGCGGACCCGAGCGCGGCGACATCTATTTCGGCTCCGGCGACGAGGCCGGCAGGCTGGCGGGCAGCACCAGGTATCCGGGTCGCTTCTTCGTGCTGGTGCCCAACACTCCGCCGCCCGCCACCGCCGCCGTTCCGGCACCGCAGAAGGCGCAGGAATGAACCATGGCAGCGGCGGCCGGCCCGGCAAGGGCGGCCGCCAGGTGACCGAGGACGAAGCCGATCTCTGGCGGCAGCTGGCGCATTCCATCGATAAGGTGAAGGCCAAGCCGCGCGTCGCCACCCATGGCGGGACGGCGGACGCGTCCGGCGGTGCCTCCAGTCTTGCCGCCTCTCCGGTCGAGCAAGGAAAGCGAGCCCGCCAGCGTCCTGCAGCCGCTGCTGCGGCTCTGCCGGCGGCGCCAGCTGCGCGGGCGCCGCCGCCCCCGCCGCCCGCCGATTTCGACCGGCGCACCCTGCGCCAGGTCGCCGCAGGCAAGGTTACCATCGACGGCGTTCTCGACCTGCACGGCCTGCATCAGAACGCGGCCCACGCCCGGCTGCGGGCTTTCCTGGTGAGTTCCCAGGCGCAGAGGCATAGGATGGTGCTGGTCATTACCGGCAAGGGTGGCGGGACCGGCGCCGGGGTCGGATCTCTCGCTGGGGACCTGAGTTCATATCGCGATGGTTGTAACGAGGGGTCCGGCACCCGCGGGGTGCTGAGGCGCAGCGTCCCGCTCTGGCTGGACGAGCCGGAACTGCGGGCCGTCGTGGTCGGCTATGCGTCGGCCGGCGTGCGGCATGGCGGCGACGGCGCCCTGTACGTCCGGTTGCGCAAGGCGCGCGACGCCTGACGGCGCAGCGGTGCTGTGGCGCGGAGCGCGTGCGAAGGACAGGAAGCGAGCGGACATGAGCGTTGAGCACGGCTTCGAGCTGATCGGCGAGCAGGCGCTGCCGGAGGCCAACTCCACGGCCCGGCGCTATCGCCATGTCAAGACCGGCGCCGACCTGCTGTCGCTGGTGAACGACGACGAGAACAAGGTGTTCGGGGTGGCCTTCCGCACGCCGCCGCCGGACTCAACGGGGCTGCCGCACATCCTGGAGCATTCGGTGTTGTGCGGGTCGAGGAAGTACCCGGTGAAGGACCCCTTCATCCAGCTGGCCAAGGGGTCGCTCAACACCTTCCT